>DASXJM010000126.1:0-3949 GCA_036497405.1 Streptosporangiaceae bacterium
CATGACGGCCAGCGCGCCCAGCGAGATCATGCTGGCCGTCGTCTCGTGCCCGGCCACCAGCAGCAGGAACGCCAGGCTGACCAGGTCCCGGTGGTCGTAATCGCCGGCCGCCCGCCGGGCCACGACCTGCCGCCCGAGCAGGTTGTCGCCCGGTGCTTCCTCCTGGGCGGTGACCAGCTCGTCCAGGAAGCGCAACAGCTCACCCAGGGCCTCGAACCGCTGCTCGGCCGGGACCCGGTGGGTGAGCAGGGCGGTGCTGCGGGACTGGAAGAACTCGTGCTGCTCGTACGGCACGCCCAGCAGCTCGCAGATGACCTGGGACGGGACCGGCAGCGACAGCAGCGAGACCAGGTCGGCGGGCGGCCCGGCCGCGCGCAGGGCGGCGATCCGCTCGTCGGTGATCTGCGCGATCCGGGGCCGCAGGGCCTGCACCCGCCGGGCGGTGAACTCGCCGATCACGGCGCGGCGGGCGGTGGTGTGGTCCGGCGGGTCCATGCCGATCAGCGAGGCGCCCCGGGCCCGGAAACGCCGCTCGGCCGGGGTCGGCTGCGGTCGCGGCCCGGCCCCGGCCGGCCGCGGGCGCGCTTGAGGCAGCGGGAACGCGGGGTCCGAGCGGTCGGTGCTGAACTCGGGGGCGGCCAGTGCCGCCCGGGCCTCCTCCAGCCGGGTGACCAGCCAGGTCAGCGCGCCGCCGGGCAGCTCGGCGGTGGTCAGGCCCGGGGTTTCGCGCACCCGGCCGTAGCCGTCCGGGGCCGCGAACGGGCTGGGCCGGGCCAGCGGCAGGCTCAGCTCGGGGTGCTCATCCATCTCGGTTCCAGTTTGAACCCGCGCCGCCGCGCGAACGATAGTGGGAGGGAACCGGCACCAGGAAGAAACCAGGAAGGACGGCCCGATGCTCTACACCTTTGGCTTCGACCGGATCGGGGTTCTGCTCAGCGACGTCTACATCGCCGACCCGGACCCGGACCACGGCGGGGAGGGCGCGGAGCACGGGGTCCGGCTGGAGGTGCGGGTGCTGGAGCGGGGTGAGCTCAAGGGCGGGCAGTACTCGGCCCAGCCGATCACGGTGGGCCAGCCCCTGTGGCGGGTCGACCTGCTGGAGACGGTCACCGGCGAACCCGGCAGCTTCAACCGCACCCACCACCACCCGGCGTTCACCGGCTGGGAGCCCGGCCGCCGGACGTTCGACCGGGACCTGTCCCGGGACCCGATGCAGTGGCTGGCGGTCATGCTGTCGGACCTGCCCGGCGTGCTCAAGGAGGCCGGCGTCGACGCCGACGTGGCCAGCCCGGAGGACACCGAATCCCTCCGCCGCGAGGTCCCCGAGATCCTCCAGGCCACCGAGGAACTGCTGGGCAAGGTCCGCCGCGGCCAGGCCGGCAACCCGCCCGCCGACCCCGGCTCCGGCTACGTCCGCGCGGGCTGGCTCTAGGCCCTACACCGCCTTGCCCATCGGCTCTCTGGCGGGTCTAGTCTGAAGGTGTTCAGGTGGTGCAAGGGGGCATGTCTTGGCCGCGGACGTATTGGCAGTCGGTTCTGTCGGAGTACTGACGGTCGGCACGCGCGGTCAGCATGGCCCCGGGGAAGTACGGATCAAGATCCGCGGCGGCTCGGAAACCTTCATCGCCTGGTCGGAAGCTCCGCTGCCTCAGGGGGCCACCGTGCTCGTCACCGATTCGCGGGGGCGCCGGGCCCTCGACGTCATGCCCTGGGACGGTGACCCGCTCGACGAGCTCGGTGACTACGGCGCCTAGCGGAGTCAAAACGAGCCGGTCATAGGAGATGGAAGAAGATGTTCGGATACCGCGTTCCAGCGCCGGATGAAGCCCTGCTGATCTCGGGGGGAAGGGCTGGGCGCAGCGGTGCCCCCTTCCGGGTCGTCACCGGTCACGGGGCCTTTGTCATGCCCGCCTTCCGCAAGGCGCGCTACCTCACGCTGAGCCTGCAGGAAGCGGAGGTCTCCGAGACCTGCGTGACCAAGCAGGGCATTTCCCTCAACGTCCGGTCCGTGATCGCGTTCAAGGTCGGCAACGATGAGGAGAGCATCGTCAACGCCGGCCAGCGGTTCCTGTCCGACCAGGACCAGATGTCGATCTTGACCGGGCGCATCTTCGCCGGCCACCTCCGCTCGATCATCGGCTCGATGACCGTCGAGGAGATCGTCACCGAGCGGCAGAAGCTGGCCACCGAGGTGCTGGACGGCTCCAAGGCCGAGATGGCCACCATCGGCCTCAGCGTCGACGCGCTGCAGATCCAGTCCATTGACGACATGGGGGCCGGCTACATCGCGGCCATGGCCTCCCCGCACAATGCCGCCATCCAGCGCCAGGCCAAGATCGCCCAGTCCCAGGCCGACCAGGCCGCGGCCCAGGCCGCCCAGGAGTCCCAGCGTCAGCAGGCCGAGTACGCCCGGCAGACCTCGGTGGTGCAGGCCCAGTACAAGGCGGAAGTGGACAAGGCCCAGGCCGAGGCGGGCCAGGCCGGGCCGCTGGCCCAGGCCCACGCCCAGCAGGCGGTCATCCAGGCCCAGGCCGACCTGGCCCAGCGCCAGGCCGAGCTGCGGCAGCAGCAGCTGCAGTCCGAGGTGGTCAAGCCGGCCCAGGCCGAGGCCGAGCGGGTCCGGATCCTGGCCGTGGCCGACGCCGAGCGGACCCGGATCCAGGCCGAGGCGGCCTCGTCCAACAACCGGGTCGCGCTGGACCAGATGCTGATCAGCCAGCTGCCGCAGATCGTCAAGGAGGCGGCCGGCGGCCTGGCCGGGGCCAACGTCAGCGTGCTCAACGGGGCCGACGGCCTGGGTGAGATCGCGGCCGGCCTGGTCAGCCAGGGCCTGACCATCCTGGAGTCGGTCCGCCGCAGCGTGGGTGATTCCAGCAGCAAGGACGCGGCCGCCAACGGGACCGATCCCCGTCGGCTGCCCGCGCCGGCCGACCAGCCCAATCGGTGACCTTCGATATGAAAAAACGGAGCCGCTGGCGGGGAGGTCCCGGCGAGCGGCTCCGTTCATTTTTTTATCGAAGGTCTGGTGCCTGAGTTACCCCTTGGCCCGGACGTACACGGGGATGCCTGCCTTGGGGACCAGGCCGGGGTAGATCTTGGCCACATCCATCGGCACCCGGACGCAGCCGTGCGACACCGGGTTCAGCGGCACGTAGGCGTCGCCGTGCACCGCGTACCCCTCGTGGAAGAACACCGGGTTGTACATCTGGCCCAGCGGCGAGGTGTGCCAGCCGTGCACCCGCCAGGTGGTCTTGAAGTTGCCGGTCGGCGTGATTGCGCGGGAGCACCCGCCGTCGCAGTAGTAGTAGCCGCCCCCGGACGAGATGTGGCTGATCAGGATGATCCGGTTGTGGTGGTACACGTACAGCACGTGCCGCCCCAGGCTGATCTCGACCCGGGTCGAGCCGCCCCGCGGGACCAGCGCCTTGGGGGTGCTCGGGTAGACCAGCTTCTTCTCCACCGGCCAGGTGATCTCACCGGAGGCGTGCAGGTTCTGGACCTCCTGGAAGGCCCACACGGCTTCCTCGGTGTCCATCCCGAAGTGGCCGGCGGTCGAGCCCGGGTAGTACCCGAGCTGCTCCAGCCGCTGCTGCAGCCGCTTGATGTCGGCGCCGTGCATGCCCGGCTTCAGCGTCCGCGACGCCGGCGTGTACCCGCTCGCGGCCGCCTGGCCGGCCGCGGCCGGCTGCGCGGGCGCCGCGTACGCGGCCGCCGCCATGGTGCCACTCAGCACGGTGCCGGTCATGGCGGCCGCGCTCAGGCCCAGCGCCCATCGCCGCCGGGCCGAATGGCCTTTCCGCAATTTCACCCAGACTCCCCTCGATAAATCCTGAATTCGCCGTTGTGCCCGCTCTGGCCCATTTGTGAAAATCTCATCCTGGCGGCGGCGGAATGTACTCACTGCATATGACGTCTTACCCTCCGCAATAGTTGCGACGCGCCTAATCGC
>DASXJM010000127.1:0-6831 GCA_036497405.1 Streptosporangiaceae bacterium
CCGCGGGCGGCCAGTGCGCGGAGGGGGTCAGTGCGCGGACGGGTCAGCCACCCGGGCCAGGAACAGCGGCTCCCCGGTGCGGGTGTCGGTGACCAGCAGCAGGTAGGGCCGGTCGAACACCAGCGGCGGGTCGGCCTGGGCGTCGGTCGGCATCAGCCCGACCGAGGTGGCCGCGCTGGCCACCGTGCCCTTCTCGCCCACCTGCAGGGTGGCCGCGTGCTCGATCAGCCCGATGCAGCAGGCCTGGGGCGACAGCCCACCAAAATCAGCCGCCGACGTGAACGCCACCCCCATCCCCAGCCCGGCCAGCAGCCCCTTCAGATCGGCCTTGGTGCTCAGGTCCACCCGCGGCAGCGCTATCGCCGTGCCCGGGCTGGCCGCGCTGGCCCCGCTGGTCAGCGCGCTGCTCAACGAGGTCATCGTGCCCGTCGACGGCAGCGCGCAGCCGCCCGCCGCCCCCGCTCCCGCCCCGGTCCCTGCGGGCGGCAGCAGGGCCAGCATGGCCAGCCGGCCGCCGCGGTACGGCAGGGACACCGCGGTCCAGCCTGCCGCCCGGGCCTGGTGGAACTGGCCCCCGCTCATGAACTTGGCCGCGACCTCCCGCCCGGCCGCCGTCTGGAACTCCTGGGTCTTGGTCGCCGAAGCCGGGAACGGATGCTCCCAGGCCGCGTTCAGGTACAGCGCATCGGTCAGCACCCAGCCGACGCCGTGCAGCGAGCCCGCGCTGACCAGCCGGGGGATGTGCCCGCGGGTGGCCGCGGCGATGGCCTGGTCGATCTGCTGGGCGGCCCGCCCGGGGTCCGAGAGCAGCGGCACCCGGGCCACCCCGGCCTGGTAACCGGTGGCTACCGCGTTCAGGTAGCCGCGCCGGGTGGTCAGGGTCGGATCGGTCCAGACCTGGTCGCTGCTGGCCACGGTCACGCCCGGCCGGTCCAGGCTGCGCAGGGCGGCCGAGCGGGCCTGCAACTGGGCCGCCAGCCCTGGACCGGTGGCGGGCAGGTGCAGCACCCGGGCCATGGCCTGGGCGGTGCCGCCCCCGGCCCCCAGGTAGGCCATGCCGAGGCCGCTGGCCAGGCTGGACGGCGACAGCACCAGGTTGGCCTGCGGGCTGGTCCGGCACCAGGCGCCCAGCACGCTCAGCCCGAACGCGGTGTCGGCCGCGCCCAGCGGGCGGGGACTGGCGCTGGGCTCCCGGGCCGCCGCGCCGTGCGCCATCGTCACCCCGGCCAGACCGGACGGCGAGGCCGGCGACCCGCCCGGGCGGCCCGGGCCCGAACCGGAGCCCGAGCCGCACCCGGCCAGCGCCAGCCCCATCGCCACGGCGATCCCCGTGGCGACCGGGCGTGCGCGACGCCCGCCGCGCCCGGGCCGCCCGGCCCCTACCCGAGTCATGAGCCGATTATGGGTTCAACCCCGGGCTCCGGGCCCCGATCCACCCGAATTTGAGCTGCGGCCCGGCGACTCTTACCGTCGTCAGTTGTGGTTGGCCGATTCGGTCGGGGCCGGGGTCGGCGGGTAGGGCGGTGCGGCCGGCCGGGCGGAGTACTCGGCGGAATGAAAGCCCAGTCGCGACGGCGACCGGGGTGGCGCGGGCCGGGCCGGGCCCGGGTCGCCCATGCCACGGACCACGGCGGCCATGCCGAGCAGGGCGGTGATCGGCGCGACCAGGGCGATGAAGTCGGCCGAGGTCAGAGTGCCCAGGGCGGCCAGCGCACCCGCGAACCCGGCGATCAGGATGGCCGCCACCACCAGGCCCCAGCCGTGCAGGAACAGCCGCAGCGTGAACGGCGGACCCGGTGCGGGCACCTCGGCCACCACGGCCACGGCCTTGGTCTCGCGCCGCTCGGTCATGCCCTCGCGGACCCGGACGCTGACGGTCAGGTTCCCGGGCTGGTCCGCGATCAGCAGCAGCTCGTCGGGGTGGGACGGGTCCGGGGTCTGGGCCACCGAGCCCCCGCCCACCGCCCACGACACGACCTTGCCGTCGTTGGCCGAGCGCACCCGGTACCGGGCCTGCTCTCCGGTGACCACGGTCTCCGGCCCGTCGATGACCGCCGCCCGGGCGTGCCCGTTGACCGGCCGCCCGCCCTCACCGGGGCCCGCCTCCTCGCCCGGCCTGGTGTCCGGGCCGGAGGGCCCGGAGGGGGGTGCCGGGGCGGTGCTGATGAACTGGCGGCGGGCCAGCACCTCGGCCAGCCGGATCTGCCGCGCGTGCACGCTCCAGGTCATGGCCACGACCCCGGCGGCGAGCCCGGCCGAGCCCAGGCCCAGCAGGCCGGCCACCACCGGGTGCCCCACGCCCGCCGCTACCGCTGTGATCATGGCATCTCCCATTGAATTACCTGTTGTACACACTAATTCAAACACAGTATCGAGACAAGGGAGAGCCAGGCCACTACCTTCGATATTAATTAATGGCTACCAGGTGCGGGCAAGCCCGTGAGACGGTACGGCCATGGAGGACTACCGCGACGTCAACCGGGCCAGCTGGGATGAGCGCGTGCCTGCTCACGTGGCCTCGACGGGCTACCAGGTGGACCGGTTCGCCGCCGATCCCGGCTTCCTGAGCGAGGTGGTCCGGTTCGACCAGCCGCGCCTGGGTGACATCAGCGGCCTGCGCGGTGTCCACCTGCAGTGCCACATCGGCACCGACACCGTCTCGCTGGCCCGGCTGGGCGCGTCAATGACCGGCCTGGACTTCTCCGCTCCGGCCGTGGCCGCGGCCCAGGAACTGGCTCAGCGCACCGGAGCCGACGCCACGTTCGTCCAGGGCGACGTCTACGCCGCCCCCGACCTGCTCGGCCGGGGCCAGTTCGGCCTGGTCTTCACCGGGATCGGGGCGCTCTGCTGGCTGCCGGACATCCGCCGCTGGGCCGAGGTGGTGGGGGCCTTGCTGGCGCCGGGTGGCCGGCTGTTCCTGCGCGAGGGTCACCCCATGCTGTGGTCGCTGGCCGATGCCCGCGAGGACCGCCTGCTGGTGGTGGACTACCCCTACTTCGAGCGGCCCGAGCCGAGTGTGTTCGACGAGGGCGGCACCTACGTGGAGACCGAGGCGACGTTCGAGCACAACCTGACCCACGAGTGGAACCATGGCCTGGCCGAGACCATCACCGCGCTGCAGGACGCGGGCCTGGAACTGACCGCGCTGGCCGAGCACGACAGCGCGCCGTGGGAAGCGCTGCCCGGCCAGATGGAGCAGGATGAACAGGGCGAGTGGCGACTGGCCGACCGGCCCTGGCGGCTCCCGTGCACCTACACCCTGCAGGCGGTCAAGCGCCGCTGACCGAACACCTCCGGAGGCCCTCCATGACCATCCTGGACGAGAGCAAGCCCAAGCACGCCGCGGCCGCGGCCCGGCTGGCGTCCGAGCCGATCATCTGGCTGACCACGGTCTCGCCGTCCGGTCAGCCCCAGTCCACCCCGGTGTGGTTCCTGTGGGCCGACGGCGAGTTCCTGATCTACGGCGCGGCCAAGGGGCCCAAGAACGCCAGCATCGAAGCCAACCCCCGGGTCGCCCTGCACCTGGAGGGCAACGGCCGCGGCAGCGACAACGTGATCTTCGAAGGCGAGGCCCGCCTCGACCCGTCCGGCCCCCGCGCCGAGGACGGGCCCGACTACCTGGCCAAGTACCAGTCGTTCATCGACACCTACGGCTGGACCGCGGCCAGCTTCTCCGACGACTACCCGCACGTCATCCGGGTCACCCCCACCCGCGCCCGTATCTGGTAGTCACGGCGCGGGCGCCGGGAGCTCCGCCGTGGCTGGCGAGACGCTTGAGACATGTGAGGTCTGTGATACGAGCCGACCGGACCTTCCAAGGGGCGCAATGTGCCATTGCACCCCCTGGAGGGGGTGTAATCGTACATCGATCATGGAGAACGTCGAGCTCGCGAGGCTTTTGCGCCCCACGGTTCCCGCGGTGCCAATGATGCGCCGGGCCCGCCACCTCGCCGCGCCCGCCACCCCGCCACCCCGCTACGCCGCTAGCCGGACCGGCCCAGCAGCCGGCTGGTCACCTCGTCGGCCTGGCCGCCGAAGTACTGGCTCAGCACCCGGCCGAACACCGGCTGGTCCGGGGCGGCCCGGTGGAACAGGGTCATCGACGAGCACAGCTTCTGCGCGTCCAGTCCGCCGAAGATCTCGGCCGCGTCGCCGCCGGGCCGCTCGGTCAGCACCCGGGCCGCCGCGACCAGGCGGGGCCCGAGCACCGGGTGCTCCAGGTAGGCCCGGGCTTCGGCCAGCCCGGAGATCGCGTACCGTCGCGACGTCGGGCTCTGCCCGAGCCCGGCCACCTGCGGGAACACGAACCACATCCAGTGGCTGGTCTTGCGGCCCCGCCGCAGCTCGGCCAGCGCCTGCTCGTAGGTCCCGCCCGAGTCCTGCGCCTCGACAAACCGTTCCAGGTCATACGTGTCGTTCACCATGGCGACTGCCTACCCAGCCGATCCCGGTTACCCGAACTGGGTGAGCGAGAGCGTGTTGCCGTCCGGGTCGGTGAACCAGGCCACCCGGTCACCGCTCGGTGCGGTCCACACCCCGTCCTCGTCCTGGCCCATGCCCTCGTAGCGAGTGAACGCCACCCCACGCCCGGTCAGCTCACGCACCTCGGCGGCGATGTCGCCGACCCGCCAGCCCAGGATGGTGTGCGCGGCGGGGGAGTGGCCCGGCACCGCGGTGACCCGCAGCATGGTGCCGTGCGCGTCCAGCACGCAGGCGAAGTCGTTCAGTTCCTGCACCGGCAGTCCCAGCGTGGCCGCGTAGAAGTCCCGCGCCCGTTCCAGGTCGGCCGACGGGACAAACCCCACCAGCGTGCTGGCGGCCAGGCCCGCCCCGGTCACTGATCCAGGCCGAGGGTGAAGGTGGGCCGGGGCGAGGAATCGGGCAGCCGGTGCTCGTCGGACAGCCGCCGGATCGCGGTCCCGGTGGCCAGGAACTCGGTCGCGTGCTCGCCCCAGACATGGTTGGACACCGCGACCCCGACCCCGACGATCCCGGACGCCCCGGCCTGGTCGGCCTCGGCCTGCATGCGGGACAGGGACAGCTCGCGGGCGTCGTAGACCCCCTGGGTGAACTGGACCATCTCCTGGTTCTGGCCCGCCTGCCGCAGCGCCTGCATGGCCGACTGGTGGGCGATGTGGTAGACGCAGGTGCCGAGCACGAACGCGACCGGCACCGCGCCCGCGGCCAGCAGCCGGAAGAAGTCCTGGGCCGACAGGTCCGAGGTGAACGCCCGGCCGTTGGGGGCGCGGTGCGCCCCGGTGCCGCCGATGGCCTTGACCGCGGTCCCGGTGGCCACGAACTCCAGCACCTCCTGGCCCCAGGCGTACATCTGCATGCGCAGGTCGACCCCGACGATGCCGTCGGCGCCGAGGTGATCGGCCTCGGACTGCATCCGGGACATGGCCAGTTCCCGGGCGTTGTACATGGCCTGGGACAGAACCTGCAGTTCCTGGTTCTGCGACCAGCGGCCGACCTGCATGCCCACGTGGTAGATGGACGAGCCGACCACGAAGCCCAGCGGCTCGAACCCGGCCTCGCCCAGCAGCACGTACTCCGACACCGACAGGTCGGAGGTGAACACCCCGCCCTGCTTCGCGCCGGCCGTCTCGGCCAGGCGGCCGTCCGCCGCCTGCGGCTCCCAAGTGGCCCCGGCCTGGTCCTGCCCCCGATTGAACAACGGCATTGTTGCTTTCTCCCTATGGTTAGCGCGTTAGCTGGTCAGCGTTAGCTGGTCAGCGCGTTAGCTGGTCAGCGGCTCTTGGCCGCGGTCTTGGGTGTCGCGGCCGCCTTGGCCTTGGCCGCCGCCTTCAGTTCCTGCTTGTAGGCCCGCACCCGCCCGAGCGATTCGGCGTCGGAGATGTCGGCCACCGAGATGTAGCTGCCGTCGGCGCCGAACGGCCCGGCCGCTTCCCGCCAGCCCGGGGGCTGCACGCCCAGCCGCTTGCCCAGCAGGGCCACGAAGATCTGGGCCTTCTGGGCCCCGAAACCGGGCAGCTCGGCCACCCGCTTGAGCAGGTCGGCCCCGTCGGCGGCGTCACCCCAGACGCGGCCCGCGTCACCGTCGTAGCGGGCCATCAGCAGCTGGGCCAGCGACTGGACCCGGGCCGCCATCGACTTGGGGTACCGGTGCAGCGCCGGGCGCTCGGCGAACACCGCCGCCAGCGCCTCCGGGTCATAGCCGGCCAGTTCGTCCGTGGTGGGCTGGTGGCCCAGCCGCCGGCTCAGGTCGTACGGCGCGCTGAACGCCCGCTCCAGCGGGACCTGCTGGTCCAGCAGCATACCGATGAGCAGGGCCAGCGGGTCGGTGCTGAGCAGCTCGTTGGCCGCGGGTTCGACGGGCATCGAGATCGTCACGAGGTTCCTCCTGGTTGCGGGGACCATCATGGCGTACGCATCAGGTTCGCGTCAGCATGGTGGCCCCGCGGCTCCGAAGGTGCCAAGGTGGAATCGGACAGGCGGGCACGCCGTTCTTCTAGTACGGGGCAACGCGCGCGTCGGCCGGTGTGCCAGCAAGGAGCCGGGGCGCCGCGTCCCAGCCCGGATGGATGGAGTCGTCAATGACACCCCACATGAAGTGGGCGATCGGCGGAATCGTCGTCGGCCTGATCTTGCTCATCGTGAGCCCCTGGCTCGCGCTGGCGCTGATCGTGGCTGCGATCGCGATTCCGACCGCCGCCTACCTGATGCTGGACGAGTCCCAGCGCCGCCGGCTGCGCGAGAACCGCCGCCGCCGCAGCCTGGGCAACTGACCGGCCGGCCCGGGCCCGGCGACCCGCCGGGCCCGGCTTAATCGCGCCGGATCGCGCCGGATCGCGCCGAGTTCGCGCCGAG
>DASXJM010000128.1:0-4617 GCA_036497405.1 Streptosporangiaceae bacterium
GGCCAGACTGGGACGGTGACGCAGCGGATCCGGAAAGCGGTCCGGGTGGAGGGGATCGTGCAGGGGGTCGGCTTCCGGCCGTTCGTGTACACCCTGGCGTCCGGGCTCAGCCTGGGCGGCCTCGTCGGCAACGACGCCGACGGGGTCTTTGCCGAGGTCGAAGGGTCCGCGGCCGCCGTCGAGCAGTTCCTGCGGCGGCTGACCGACGAGGCGCCGCCCCTGGCCCGGGTGGACCGGGTCCGCTCCTGGCCGCTGGAGGTGGCCGACTCAGCCGGCCAGGACGACCAGTACGACCGCGACGGCCAGCGCGGCCCGGGCGCGTTCACCATCGTGGCCAGCCCGGAACGGTCCGGGCCGCCGCGCGCCCTGGTGTCGCCCGACACCGCGACCTGCGCCGACTGCCTGCGCGAGCTGGCCGACCCGGCCGACCGGCGGTTCGGCTATCCGTTCATCAACTGCACCAACTGCGGCCCCCGGTTCACGATCGTGCGCGACGTCCCCTACGACCGGGCCCGGACCACGATGGCCGCCTTCACGATGTGTCACGCCTGCCAAGCCGAGTACCGCGACCCGGCCAACCGGAGGTTTCACGCGGAACCAACCTGCTGCCCCGCCTGCGGGCCCACGCTGACCCTGACCCGGCCGGACGGGACAGTGTTGGCCGGTCCGCCTGCGGCGGAGGGCCTGGCCGGGGACCCCATCGCCGAAGCCGCCCGTCGCCTGCGGGACGGCCAGATCCTGGCCGTCAAGGGGCTGGGCGGCTACCACCTGGCCACCGGGGCGAGTTCGGCCCAGGCCACGGCAACCCTGCGAGCCCGCAAGCACCGCGAAGACAAGCCCTTCGCGGTCATGGCCGCCGATCTGGCGGCGGCCCGAACCTTGGTCGAGGTCAGCCCGGCCGCGGCCGACCTCCTGACCAGCCCGGCCCGCCCCATCGTCTTGTTGCCCCGGCACCCGGACGCCCCGGTAGCCCCGGCAGTGGCCCCCGGCAACCGGCAGCTGGGGGTCATGCTGCCCTACACCCCGCTGCACCACCTGCTGCTGGCCGCGGTCGGTGGCCCCATCGTGCTGACCAGCGGGAACGTCTCCGACGAGCCGATCGCCTACCAAGATGAGGACGCGCGGGACCGGCTGGCCACGATCGCGGACGCCTTCCTGGCCCACGACCGTGGCATCCACATCCGTACCGATGACTCGGTGGCGCGACCTTCGGGCAATAAAAAAACCTTGCTACGGCGGTCACGGGGTTATGCACCGGAACCGGTGCGGGTGCGCACCCGGTTCCGGCGGCCGGTGCTGGCCTGCGGGGCCGAGCTGAAGAACACGTTCGCGCTGGCCCAGGGCGACGCCGTGGTCATATCGCACCACATCGGCGACCTGGAAAACGCGGAGACGCTGCGCTCGTTCACCGAGGGGATCGAGCACCTGGGGCGGCTGTTCGGCATCGAACCAGCCGTGGTCGCACACGACCTGCACCCGGAGTACCTGTCCACCAAGTACGCCCTCGAACTAGACGGGGTGGACCTGATCGGCGTGCAGCACCACCACGCGCACATCGCGTCCTGCCTGGCCGACAACGGGGCCGACGGGCCGGTCATCGGGGTGGCCTTCGACGGGACCGGGTACGGGCTGGACGGCACCATCTGGGGCGGCGAGTTCCTGGTCGCGGAGCTGGCGTCATTCGAGCGGGTCGGGCACCTGGCCCCGGTCCCGATGCCGGGCGGGGCGGCCGCCATCCGGCAGCCGTGGCGAATGGCCGCGGCCTACCTGCCTGAGAGTGCGGGGCTCGCGGTGGCCGGGCGGCACGAAGACCAGTGGGCGGCGGTGCTGTCGATGGCGCGCCAGGGCGTGAACAGCCCGCTGACCTCCAGCGCCGGGCGGCTGTTCGACGCGGTGTCGGCCCTGCTCGGGATCAGGGACACCATCAACTATGAGGGCCAGGCCGCGGTGGAGCTGGAACAACGGGCCGACCCGGCCGAGCGGGGCTCCTACCGGGCGGCGATCACGCCCGGGGCCCCGTTCACGGTGGCGGGCACCGACCTGGTCCGGGCCGCCGCCGACGACCTGGCCGGCGGGGCCGAAGCCGGCGTGATCGCGGCCCGCTTCCACCACGGCGTGGCCCAGCTCATCGAGGACGGCTGCCGGGCGGTCCGGGACCGGACCGGCCTGGGGACCGTGGCGCTGTCGGGCGGGGTGTTCCAGAATCTGCTGCTGCTGAGCGAGACCGTGACCCGGCTGGAGGGGCGGGGGTTCCGGGTGCTGACCCACGCCCAGGTGCCGTGCAACGACGGCGGCATCAGCCTCGGCCAGGCGGTCATCGCCGCGGCTCAGGACACGTCCTGACCCTGAACGCCCCGGTCGGGAGGCGCCCAGGTGATCAGGAACGGCCCGTGCCGCGCCGCGCGGGCCCTGTGCATTCCGCTGGCCCACTTGAAGCGACCTCGTTGTCGTCCCAAGTGGGCCAACGGCTTACCTGTTCTCAAGTTACGTGGAGGTTACGCCGGAAAAAATGGGTCTTTGGTCCCAACTTGCCCCCCACTGACCACAGGAGTGGCACGATGCCCGCCCAGCCAGTCGTACCACTGCCCGAGGCCGTCACCGGTGACCGAGGACAGGTGGATCATCATGGCCTGCGGGCTGACCTGGCCGATGTATTCGCCGAACTTCGCCACGTCGAAGTCCACGTACGGCCCGAGGTCGGTCTTGGTGATCACGACCAGATCCGCGCTGCGGAACATCTGCGGGTACTTCAGCGGCTTGTCGGTGCCCTCGGTGACCGAGGCCAGCACCACCCGCGCGGCCTCGCCCAGGTCGAACAGGGCCGGGCAGACCAGGTTGCCGACGTTCTCGATGACCACCACCGAGCCAGGGGCCGGGTCCAGGGTACGCAGGGCGCCGCCGACCATGGCCGCATCCAGGTGGCAGCCGGCCCCGGTGTTGATCTGGACCACCTGGCTGCCCGCGGCCCGGATGCGATCGGCGTCGAGGGCGGTCTCCTGGTCGCCTTCGATGACGGCCAGGGTCAGCCGGCCGGCCAGGTCACGGCCGGAGCGTTCGAGCAGGGTGGTCTTGCCCGAGCCCGGTGAGCTCATCAGGTTGACGGCCAGGATCCCGCGCTGGCGCAGCCAGGACCGGTTCTCCCGGGCCAGGTCGTCGTTCTTGGCCAGGATCTTCTGCTCGAGCGTGATCTCCTCGCCGTGCTGATGCCCATGGTCGTGATCGTGCTCAGCAGGCGTGCAGCCGCAGGTCGCGCACATGGTCAGGCCACCTTTACCGAGGTGATCAGCAGTTGCTGGCCGGAGATCACGGCCACGTTGGCGCTGCCGCAGGGGCAGAGCAGGATCCGGCCGTCCTCCGGTTCGAACTCCAGGCCGCAGTCCCGGCAGTCACAGCGGGCCTCCGGCTCGGAGATCTCCAGCTCGGCGCCGGCCAGGTCAGTGCCCTCGGTGGCCAGGTCGAAGCAGAACCGCAGCGCGTCCGGGACCACCCCGGACAGGGCGCCGATCTCAACCCGGACCGCCGCGATCCGCTGGCCCGGGAGCCGCTCGGTGACCCCGTCGATCAGGCCTTCGGCGATGGCCGCCTCGTGCACGGCGTCAGCAGATCCGCGGCAGCGGGTCGCCGACCAGCAGGTCCACGATGCGGGTGCCGCCGAACGCCGTTTTCAGGTGCACCAGTCCCGGCGAGTCGCCGTTGACCCGGCCGATGACCGCCGCCTGCACCCCGAGCGGGTGCGCGCGCAGAGCGGCCACGGCCTCGTCGGCCTGCGCGCCGTCGACCACTGCGACCAGGCGGCCCTCGCAGGCCACGTACATCGGGTCGATGCCGAGCAGTTCGGCGGCCCCGCGGACCTCGGCCCGGACCGGGATGGCGTCCTCGTGGACCAGCACCCCGACGTCGGCCGCGGTCGCGATCTCGTTGAGGATCGTGGCCACCCCGCCGCGGGTGGCGTCGCGCAGGGCGCGCACCCCCGGCACCCGGTCCAGCAGCCCGGCCACCAGCCCGTTGAGCGGGGCGGTGTCGGACTGGAGGTCGGCCTCGATGTCGAGTTCGCCGCGGGCGAGCATGATCGTGATGCCGTGGTCGCCGACCGGGCCGGACACGATGATCGCGTCGCCAGGCCGGGCGTGGGCCACGCCCAGCCCGCCGTCGGGCAGGTCGCGGTCGAAGACCCCGACCCCGGCGGTGTTGATGTAGCAGCCGTCGGCCTTGCCGCGCTGGACGACCTTGGTGTCGCCGGTGACGATCTGCACCCCGGCCGCGGCCGCCGCGTCGCGCATGGATTCGGCGATCCGGATCAGGTCGGCGACCGGGAAACCCTCCTCGAGGATGAACCCGGACGACAGGTACCGGGGCGTGGCTCCGCTCACGGCCAGGTCGTTGACGGTGCCGTTGACGGCCAGTTCGCCGATGTCGCCGCCCGGGAAGAACAGCGGCGAGACCACGTAGGAGTCGGTGGTCAGGGCGACCTGGGCCGGCCCGGCCTGCAGGGTGGCCGCGTCCTCCAGCGGCTCCAGCAGCGGGTTGCGGAAGCTGTCCAGGAACACCGCTTCGATCAGGGTGTGGGTCGCCTTGCCGCCGGCCCCGTGCGACATCGTGACCCGTTCCTCGCGGACC
>DASXJM010000129.1:0-23216 GCA_036497405.1 Streptosporangiaceae bacterium
CAGGGGCGCTCGTACCAGCTGCATTGCTTCCCCTTCTCAGGCCAGCGCGGTCCGCCGGGCCGTGGCCCCGAAGATCCCGTAGGGGCGGACCAGCATGACGGCGCCGATCGCGATGTACACGCCGTAGTCGAGGATCCCGGGTGCGGCGTAGACGAGGATGGCGTCGACCAGGCTGATGAACAGCGCACCCACGATCGCGCCCTCGACCGAGCCCAGGCCGCCGATGATGATGGCGCCGAAGCTCTGGATGATGAAAGTCAGGGCCAGGTTGGGGTCGACCGAGACGGTCGGGGCCAGCAGAGCGCCGGCCACCCCGGCCAGCAACCCCCCGACCGCGAACACGCCGAGAGCGACCCGGCTCACGTTGATGCCCATGGCCTCGGCCATGACCCGGTCCTCGGCGGTGGCCTTGATGGCCGCGCCCGCCCGGGTCCAGCGCAGGGCGGCGGCCAGCGCCAGTCCGATGACCGCCGCCACCACGATGAGCACCAGGTTGTAAGTGGACACCTGGTTGCCGATGATCCGGACCACGCCACCCAGGCCCCGGGCCTGGTTCTGGGTGCGCGGGTCCGAACCCCAGATGAGCTGCACGAGCCCGTTCAGGATCAGCAGCAGGGCGAAGGAGGCGAGCAGCCCCACCACCTCGGGCGAGCCGTACAGGCGGCGGAATACGACGCGCTCGGTGATGACCGACATCGCCGCCACGGCCAGCCCCGTGACCAGTACGGCGCCCGCGAACACGCCGATCGCGACCGAGTGCCCGGACAGCAGCGACACGGCCAGGTACGCCCCGATCATGAAGAGCGCGCCGTGGGCGAAGTTGAGCACTCGCATCACGCTGAAGACCAGCGTGAGCCCGCTCGCGATCAGGAACAGCGGCAATCCGGTGGCCAGCGCGGCCAGGATGACCGGCAGGATGTCGTTCATCTCGCTCCCAGTACTCGTGGCCTACGACGCGGGCCCGTTCCCGGACTTGGAGACCTGAGCGGTCTGCGGGTTGACCAGGGACCACTGGAGCAGCTTGAGCTTGGTGTCCGAGGCCGAGTCGCCGATGGTCTGGAACACCAGGACCGGGGTGGTCGACTCGTGGGTGTTCGGATCGAACTTGACCGTGCCGAGCGGACCGCTGAAGCTGACCTGGTCCATGGCCGTGGCCACCTTGGCCGGGTCGGCCGACTTGGCCTTGTCGATGGCCTTGGCGTAGGCCAGCACGCTCATGTAGGTGTCGTAGGACCAGTCGTTGGGGTACCCGTCGGCCGGCTTGAGCGCGTCGTACTGCTGGACGAACTGGTTGTTCAGGCTGGAGTTGCTGACGGTCGGGAAGTACTCGTAGGCGTCCCAGACCGACGGGGCGGAGCCGTTCAGGGCGGAACCGCTGGAGCTGTAGCCACCGTTGGTGATGACGGCCTCGTACTTCTGGGTCAAGTGGAACGGGGCGGCCTGCTTGAGGAAGGCGGTGGTACCCGCGCCGTAGGTGGCCAGGAACAGGGCCCGGCCCTTGGCCGGCCCGCTCAGGCTCTGGCTCAGCGCGCTGATCTGCGAGGTGTAGGTCTCCGAGGCCAGCGGCACCCAGTAGCTCTTGCGCACCGACAGGCCCAGGCCGTCGGACTTCATGTCGTTGAGGCACTCGGTGGCGATCTCGTGACCGGTGATGTAGTCGTAGCCGAACAGGTCGACCGTTTTGATGTCCGGGTACCGCTTCGCGATGACCTTGGCCAGCGCGTTGCAGGACACCTCGTTGGTGATGGCCAGGCTCCAGTAGTTCTTGGCCGCCCGCTTCGGCCCGACCAGCGGGTCGGAGGAACAGACCGAGCCGATCGTGTCCCCGCCCAGGCTCTGCACCACCGGCGCCACGGCCAGGCAGATCGAGCTGTCCAGCATGCCCAGGATGAGCTTGTCGCCCGAGTTGACCAGCTCACGCGCGTCGGTCGCGCCGGTGGCCGGGGTCAGCTGGTCGTCCTTGGTGTCCAGCACGAGCTTCTTGCCGCCATCGACCCCGCCGGCCGCGTTGACCTGCGCCACGGCCACCTTGGCCCCGTCTTGCATGTCATCGCCGATCTGGGCCAGCGGGCCGGACATGGTGCCGATGAAGCCGAGCTTCACGGTTCCGCCCGAGCTGCTGCCGCCGCCGGAGCCGCCGGAGCCGCTCGAGCCGCCGCCTCCGCCTGAGCTGCCGCAGGCCACTATCAGGGCGGTGACCGCGAGCAGGACCGCGAGCGGCAGCATCCGCCGCCAGCCACGCCCGGACTGTCTTACTGAGCTAGTCATGCTGGACCTCCCATGCCGTCATTGGCTGCGGCCGCGGCCGCGATGATGCCCTGGCAGCTCTCGGTGAATTCGGGCACACCGCCGTGCGCCGTGGGCTCCAGGACCAGCTCGTCGATGCCCATGCCCGTGAGCTGCTGGTCGAGGGCGTTGATTTTCCGGGCCACGTCTTTGGCCGTGCCGGTCAGGCAGATTTCCTCGGTCATGGCTTCGGGTATCAGCCGGGCCAGGTCGTCCCAGGGCGTCGGGTAACCGGCGGCGCGGAAGGCCTCCCGGAGTTTTGCCCCGGTGTCTTCCCACCGCGTGCCCTGCAGCGGGGTGGCGTAGCTGGGCGTGGAGAAGTAGAAGGCCAGGATCGTGGCCGCCCGCTGGCGGGCCAGGTCCGGGTCGTCGTGGACCGATGTGATGTACCAGAGGGCCGTGGGGAGCTTGGTGGTCCGCTGGCCTCGTTCCGAGCCGGTTTGGAGGGCCGGCAGGGTCACGTTGTCGAAGTAGGGGCGGATACCGGCCAGCGGGTGCAAGGCCACACCGTCGCAGTGCTGGGCGGTGGTCTCCAGGATGATCCGGTTGACCCCGGAGCCGTAGATCTCCACCCCGCGGCGGACGGCCTCGCTCACGTGGAAGTGCAGTGACGGCGCCTTGGCCCGGTAGAAGCGGCCTTCGAACTCGTACCCGCCGTCGCTGTCCAGAGCGCCGCGCACCAGCCGCACGTACTCGGCGAACCGGGGGGCGGGATGGTCTTCCTCGATGCCGTACCGGCGGCGGATGCCCTTGGTCCCGGCGCCCAGGCCGAAGGTGAACCGGCCGCCCAGGGCGTCGGCCACCTCGGCCGCGGCCGCCGCCGCGTGCAGCGGCAGCCGCGGGAAGGTGTAGGCGATGCCGGTGCCGATGCGGATCCGGGAGGTGGCCAGGCCGATGGCCATGGCCCGGAGCAGCCCGTCCGAGCCGAGGCTCTCGGTGGTCCACAGCCGGTACAGGCCGGCCTGCTCGGCCGCCACGGCCAGCTCGCGCTGGACGGCGATGGGGCCGCCGCCGGCGAAAACCATGCTGAGCTTCACTGTGATCCTTCCGGGACGAGCTTGCGGCCGTCGGCGTCGTAGGCGTAGAAGCCGCGACCACTCTTACGGCCGAGGTGGCCCGCGCTGACCAGGTCGATCAGGATCTGCGGCGGCCGGTAGCGGTCGTCGTCCAGGGCCGGGTACAGAGCGTTGAGGTTGTTCAGCCGGGCGTCCAGGCCGACCAGGTCGGCCAGCTCCAGCGGGCCCATCGGGTGGTTGTAACCCAGCCGCATGGCCACGTCGATGGCGTCGGGCGGGGCCACACCCGACGAGACCAGGCGCATGGCCTCGTTGCCGAGCAGCAGGCCGAGCCGGCTGGTGACGAAGCCGGGCGAATCCTTGACCACGACGGGGGTCTTGCCCAGGGCCTCGGCCAGGCCGGTCGCGGCGCGCACGAAGGGGCCGGGCACGCCGTCGGGCACGACCACCTCGACCAGCCGCATCTTCTCGGCCGGGTTGAAGAAGTGCATGCCGACCAGCCGGCCCGGGCAGTCCCCGGCCGCCGCCAGCCTGGCGATCGAGAACGTGGAGGTGTTGGTGGCCAGCAGCGTGCCCGGCCCGGCGGCCCGGGCCATTTCGCGCAGCACCGCGGCCTTGGCCGGCTCGGCCTCGACCACCGCCTCGATGACGGCGTCCGCGCCGTCGGCCGCGGCGGCGACCGAGGCCGCCACGGTCAGCGGCGGCCCTGCCCTGTCATCGCGGGCACGGCCGGCGGCGCTTTCGCCGGCGGCCACGCGGCGGGCGGTTTCGGGGTCTGCGTCAAATAGCGTGACGGCGAAGCCGTGCCGCCGGGCGGTACGCGCTATTCCGCCGCCCATTGTCCCGGCGCCAATGACGGCAAGCATTTTCGGCGTCAATCGGCCCATCCTTAACTTCGTTGGATAGATGTGCCGTCTCGGCTACGTGGTCGCAGTCGGGGCGAGCTCACGATAAGTAGCGGTCTGATGCTCCGCGCCCGGAACGATCAAGACCTGATCCCGATATGATCGCGCTCCCGTTCCGGCTAACACTTTGCGGTGGGTGGCTGGTTGGGTAACATCGAATCATACGAGCGTTCGTACGTCAATGGATCCAAGGGGTGCCCTTGACCTGCGATCCGGCGATCCGGACGGAGGAGGATGCTATGAAACGCACGCGAAGGAGCGCTTGGCCGACGGCCAGCGCGCGCGGACCCGGACGGGCTCACACGGTCCCATTCGGGACCCTCCGGTGACATCGGGGCGGTCACGGAACGTGTCCGAGCCGAGCATCGGGAAACCGCGTCGAATTCGCGGCAAAAGAACGCCCGCCCATCTCGACAAACTAGAGGAGATAAAGAAGGAAGCCGCCAAGGCGTTTTACCATCAGGGTTATGCCGCGACCGATGTGCGGACCATTGCCGATCGCGTCGGATTGCAGGTATCCACCCTGTACAATTACATTTCCGGAAAGGAGGAACTGCTTTACCTGATCATGCGGGACGGCATGATTGAGATCGTCGCCGGATTGGACGCCGCCACCGAGGGTCTGACCGAACCGCGCGAGCGGTTGCGGGCCGCGGTCCGGTCACACGTGCTGCACCACGCCCACCGTCAGTTCCGGGCCTGGGTCGGCCACGTAGAGGTCCACTCCCTGACCGGGGCCTACCTGGAAGAAATCCTGGGCAAGCGCCGCGAATACGAGCAGCGCTGGATCGCCATTATCGAAGACGGCATTCGGGCCGGCGCTTTCAGCGACTCCGACCCCCGCCTGACCATGTACGGGATCTTGTCCATCGGGCAGAGCGCCTCACGCTGGTACAAAGCGGGCGGCCAGTACGACGCCGAGAAGATAGCTGACGCCATGGCCGATTTCGTCCTGGACGGAGTACTGACCCGGTGATGCCCGACGATGCTTCCGCGCCAGTTCAGGTCATTGCCGACGGCGCGATAGCCCAGATCATCCTCAATCGCCCGGAAAAACGTAACGCGGTGTCACCAGAGATGGCCGCGGGCCTGGAGGCGGCGCTCGACCGGCTCGAGGCCGACCCCGACCTGCGGGTGGGGGTGGTGTCGGGGGCCGGTCCGGCCTTCAGCGCCGGGGCCGATCTCGGCTACGTGGCCCGGGGCGAGGGCGCCCGGCTGTCCACCGAGCGGGGCGGGTTCGCCGGTTTCGTGCGCTATCCCCGGCGCAAGCCCCTGGTCGCCGCGGTGCACGGGTTCGCGCTGGCGGGCGGATTCGAGATCACGTTGGCCTGCGACCTGATCGTGGCCGAGAGCACGACCCAGTTCGGGCTGCCCGAGGTCAGCCGGGGACTCATCGCCAACGGCGGGGGCGTGCTGCGGCTGGCCGGCATGCTCCCCCGGGCCCAGGCCCTGGACCTGGTGCTGACCGGTCGCCGGCTGGACGCGGCCGAGGCGGCCCGGCTGGGCCTGGTGACCAGGGTGGTCGAACCGGGCCGGGCCCGGGACGAAGCGCTGGCCCTGGCGGGCACCATCGCCAGCTATCCCCCGGCCGCCGTCCGGGAAAGCCTGTACCTGGCCAACCTGGCTGGGAAGCTGCCGTCGGCCGAGTTGTGGACGCTCTGTGCCGAGATCGCCCGCCGGGTGCGCGAATCCGCCGACGCCAGGGAAGGCGCCCAGGCGTTCCTCGACCGCCGGGAGGCATCATGGACGAGGCCGTGACCAGTCGGGTGGCCAGCACGGCCAGCGCCACCGCGGTGACCGACTGGACCGCCCCGGGTGTGTTCGAGGTCGCTCCGGGGGTGCACCGCATCCCGCTGCCGCTGCCCAACGACGCCCTGCGGGCGGTGAACGTCTACGCCCTGACCGGCGCCGGTGGGCTGACCGTGATCGACTCGGGCTGGGCCCTGGACCTGGCCCGGGAACGGCTGGAAAGCGCCCTGGCCACGCTGGGCCACGCCCTGGGCGACATCAGTCAATTCCTCATGACCCACGTGCACCGGGACCACTACACCCAGGCTGTGCTGCTGCGCCGCGAGTTCGGCACCCGGGTCGCCCTGGGCATCGGCGAGCGGCCCAGCCTGGATCTGTGGGCCGACGGGGCCGAACTGCGACTGGCCCCGCAGTTGCGGCGGCTGCGCCGCAACGGGGCCGCGGCCCTGGCCGCCACCATCGAACGGGACGCGGCCCGCCGGGGCGGCGACACCCCCTGGGAACTCCCGGACGAGTGGCTGATCCCGGGGGACATCACCCTGGCCGGGCGGACCCTGGAAGCCATCCCGACCCCTGGTCACACCCGGGGCCACCTGTGCTACCGGGACGCCGACGGCGGCCTGCTGTTCGCCGGCGACCACGTGCTGCCGCACATCACGCCCTCGATCGGTTTCGAGCCCGCGGTCGCCGCGCTGCCGCTGGCCGACTACCTGCAGTCGCTGCGGCTGGTCCGCGAACGGCCCGACTCGGCCCTGCTGCCGGCCCACGGACTACCCGCGCCCAGCGTCCACGCCCGGATCGACGAACTGCTGGCTCATCACAGCACCCGGCTGCAGGAGTGTGAGGGGGCCAGCGTGGCCGGGGCGGCCACCGCGTTCGAGGTGGCGACCAGGCTGGTCTGGACCCGCCGGGGCCGCACCCTGGCCGAGCTCGACGTGTTCAACCAGATGATGGCGGTTCTGGAGACCGCGGCTCACCTCGACGTCCTGGTCATGCGGGGACGGCTGCGGGCCGAGGTCCGCGACGGCACGACCGGGTACGTGCCCCGGTGAGCGCCGGTCCGCTCGACGGGCTGACCGTGCTGGAGGTGTCCAGCTTCGTGGCCGCCCCGCTCGGCGGCCTGACCCTGGCCCAGCTGGGCGCGGACGTGATCCGCATCGACCCGGTCGGCGGGGCCGCCGACCAGGGCCGGTGGCCGCTGGCCCCGTCGGGGACCAGCTTGTTCTGGACCGGTTTGAACAAGGGCAAACGCTCGGTCACGGTCAGCTTCCGTGCCCCCGAGGGGCGGCAGCTCGTCGCCGACCTGGTCCGGGCGTCCGGGGCCGACGGCGGCATCGTGCTGACCAACGCGGTCGGCCAGGACTGGCTGAGCCATCCCGAACTGGCCCGGGTCCGGCCCGACCTGATCCACCTGCAGATCCAGGGCCACCGGGACGGCCGGGCGGCGGTCGATTACACGGTCAACGCCGAGACCGGCTTCCCTCTGGTGACCGGACCGGATGCGCTCGACGGGCCGGTCAACCACGTGCTGCCGGCCTGGGACGTCGCCTGCGGCCTGTACGCCGCGGTCGGGCTGCTGGCCGCGGAACGGCGGCGGGCCCGGTCCGGCCAGGGCAGCCAGATCACCCTGGCCCTGGCCGACGTGGCCCTGGCCGTGGCCGGGAATCTCGGCTTCCTGGCCGAGGCCCAGCTCGGAACCGACCGGCCCCGGATCGGGAACCACCTGTTCGGCGGCCTGGCGCGCGATTTCCGCACCGCCGACGGGCAGCGGGTCATGCTGGTCGCGCTGACCAGACGGCACTTCGCCGACCTGGGCCAGGTCACCGGGCTGACCGGCACCTTCGCCGAGCTGGAACGGCTGCTCGGAGCGGACTTCAGCACCGACGGCGACCGGTTCCGGCACCGCGAGGTGATCACGGCCCTGCTGGAACCGTGGATCGCCGCCCGGACGCTGGCCGAGATCGAGCAGGAGTTCGCGGCCACCTCGGTGCTGTGGTCGCGGTACCGGAAGTTCACCGAGATCGACCAGTCCGCGAACCCGCTGCTGGCCCAGATCAGCCAGCCCGGCGTCGGGCCGCTGCTCGCGCCGAGCTCGCCGTTGCTGACGGAGGGGGCCGGCGACGTCCGCCCGGCCCCGCCTCTGGGCGCCGACACGGCGACGGTGCTGACCGGCCTGCTCGGGCTGGGCCAGGCTGACCTGGCCGCACTGGCCGAGCGCGGGATCGTCGGCCTGCCCGCGGGACCGCCACCGGAAGGAGCCTGACATGGCCTCACTGATCAGTACCGACGGCCTGACCGAGCTGCAGCGGGACATCCTGGCCACGGTCCGCAAGTTCGTCGACACCGAGATCCTGCCGGTGGCGACCGAACTGGACCACTCCGACACCTACCCGGCCGAGATCGTGGCCGGGCTGAAGGAGCTGGGCGTCTTCGGCCTGACCATCGCCGAGGAGTACGGCGGCCTGGGTGAGCCGCTGCTGACCTACGCCCTGGTCGCCGAGGAGATCGCCCGGGGCTGGATGAGCGTCTCCGGTGTCATCAACACCCATTTCATCGTGTCCTACATGATCAGCCGGCACGGCACCGCGGAGCAGAAGGCGGCGTTCCTGCCGGGCATGGCGGCCGGGGACATCCGGGCCGCGTTCTCCATGTCCGAACCGGAGCTGGGTTCCGACGTCGCCGCGATCAGGACCGCGGCGCACCGGGACGGCGACGACTACGTCATCTCCGGCCAGAAGATGTGGCTGACCAACGGGTCGTCCGCCAACCTGGTCGCCCTGCTGGCCCGGACCGACGAAGGCCGGGACCGGCCGCACCAGAACCTCACCGCGTTCCTGATCGAAAAGGAGCCCGGCTTCGGCCAGGTGCGGCCCGGCCTGACCGTCCCTGGCAAGATCGACAAGATGGGCTACAAGGGCGTTGACACCACCGAACTGGTGCTGGACGAGTGCCGGGTGCCCGCGGACCGGGTGCTCGGCCAGCAGCCCGGCCGGGGTTTCTACCAGATGATGGACGGCGTCGAGGTGGGCCGGGTCAACGTGGCCGCCCGTGGCTGCGGGGTGGCCACCCGCGCGTTCGAGCTGGCCGTGGCCTACGCCCAGCAGCGCCGGACCTTCGGCCAGCCGATCGCCCAGCATCAGGCCATCGAGTTCAAGCTGGCCGAGATGGGAACCAAGACCGTGGCCGCGCACCAGATGATGGTGATGGCCGCGCGGCGCAAGGACGCGGGCGAGCAGTCGGACCTGGAAGCGGGCATGGCCAAGTACCTGGCCAGCGAGTACTGCAAGGAAGTGGTCGAGGACTCACTCCGCATCCACGGCGGCTACGGCTACTCCAAGGAGTACGAGATCGAGCGCCTGTACCGGGACGCGCCCATGCTGCTCATCGGCGAGGGCACGGCCGAGATCCAGAAGATGATCATCGGGCGCCGCCTGCTGGAGCGGTTTCGTTCCGTTTAGGGCGCACTCGGCTACGAGACAACCCGGCAGCGGAATTTAGTCTGGAGGGAGGTGGAGTCGACCACGGATGAGGATGCGTTGATGGACGGAACACTGACGGTTGCTGAGCTGGAGCGACTGAGCAAGGATTTTTCGGCCAATCCGATCTACCGGCTGGCGCAGAATGCGGTGACCCGGGTGACCGTCGATGACGTGGCCATCGACCGGGAGATCGTCAGCAGCATCGACCACTCCCTGTCGACCACGCTGGACGACTGGAAGGTCACCAACCAGGAGCGGAGCGGCCGCTGCTGGCTGTTCGCCGGGCTGAACCTGCTGCGGGTCGGGGTCATGCGCGCGACCGGGCTCAAGGACTTCGAGTTCTCGCAGAACTACACGATGTTCTGGGACAAGCTGGAGCGGGCCAACTATCTCCTCGAGGCGATCATCGAGACCGCGGACCGCGACCTCGACGACCGCACGGTCGCCTTCCTGCTGGACTCGGCGGCCAGCGACGGCGGGCAGTGGAACATGTTCGCCGCCCTGGTGGCCAAGCACGGGCTGGTGCCCAAGGCCCAGATGCCGGAGACGCAGAGCTCGTCGAACACCGGCCGGATGAACTCGATCCTCCGCTACCAGCTGCGCCAGGGCGCGCGGGCCGTCCGGGCCGCGACCGCCCAGGGCGCCGACGCCGCCCGCGCGGCCAAGGGCGAGGTCATGCAGGTCGTCTACCGGATCCTGGCTATCCACCTGGGCATCCCGCCCGAGCGCTTCGACTGGCAGTGGACGGACAAGGACAAGAAGTTCCACCGGGGCGGCGTGATCACCCCGCGGGAGTTCGCGGCCAAGTACGTGGACCTGCCGGTCAGCGACTACGTCTGCCTGGTCAACGACCCCCGCCCGTCGAGCCCGCTCGAAGCGACCTTCACCGTCGACTACCTGGGCAACGTCGTCGGCGGCCCGCCGGTCACCTACCTCAACGTCGAGGTGCAGCTGATCAAGGACATCGCCGCGGCCACCATCCAGGGCGGCGAGCCGGTCTGGTTCGGCTGCGACGTCGGCAAGATGATGAGCAACGACTACGCCTACTGGGACGCCGAGCTCTACGACCTGCCGTCGGTCTACAACGCCGCGTTCAGCCTCGACAAGGCGGCCCGCCTGGAGTACCACGAGTCAGCCATGACCCACGCGATGCTGTTCACCGGGGTCGATGTGCTGGACGGGGTGACCCGGCGCTGGCGGGTGGAGAACAGCTGGGGCTCCGACCGGGGCAAGGACGGCTTCTACACGATGGATGACTCCTGGTTCGGCCAGTACGTCTTCGAGATCGCCGCCCGCCGGAGCGCGCTCCCGGCCGGCCTGCAGGCGGCCCTGGACGCCGAGCCGATCGTGCTCCCGGCCTGGGACCCGATGGGCGCCCTGGCCCGGTAGCCGCGGATCAGCGCCGGAGGCGATCGGTAGCGCGGGCGGAGCGGGCGTCCTCGACCTCGGGGACGCTGGCGATGTTGATGTCGCCGGTGATCGACTGCTTCAGGTAGGCGGCCGCGGCCGCGAAGTCGGCGACGTCCTGGGCGGGGTGACCGAGGAGCAGACCGCGGATCACCCCGGCTGCGAACGCGTCGCCGGTGCCGACCCGGCCGCGCTCGTCGGTCACCGGGAAGGAGCGGCTGACCGCCGTGCCGTCCGCGGCGGCGACCAGGCCGCGCAGGCCCACGGTCCCGTCGGGCAGCGTCGCCCGCCCGGTCCCGGCCGCCACCCGCAGCCCCAGCTGGTCGCGGGCCCGCTCCAGCAGCGTGACCCGCTGATCGGTGCTGAGCGCCCGGCCGGGTGACCAGCCGTGCGGCGCGGGCAGGCCCAGGATGGTGATGGCCTCCTCACCCGCGCCGAGCAGCACGTCGACCCGGTCCATGAGCGGCCGCAGCGCCCGTCCCGCCTGCTCGGTGGTCCAGAGCCGCGATCGGTAGTTGGGGTCCAGGCTGACGCTGACCCCGGCCGCGCGGGCGGCGGTCAGGGCCTGGTCCAGCGCGGCGGCGGCGCCGGGACCGACCGCCGCCGCCGTCCCGGACACGTGCAGCCAGTCGTGCCCGGCCAGGATGGCCTTCCAGTCGTAGGCTCCGGCGCCGGTCACGGCGAACACCGACCCGGCCCGGTCGTAGATCACCTGCCCCGGCCGACCGGCCCCGCCCGGCTCGACGTAGAGCAGGCCGAGCCGTCCAGGCCGCCGCCGCACCGCCGCCGTGTCCACGCCGAACCGGCGCAGGAAGGCCAGGGCCGCGTCCCCCAGCGCGTCGTCCGGCACCGTGCTGACCACCTGGGACGAGATGCCGAACTGGGTCAGCGAGGCGGCCACGTTGGCCTCGGCCCCGGTGAACCGGGCTTCGAACGAGCTGGCCTGGACGAGCCGCACTCCGCCGGCGGGGTCCAGCCGCAGCATCAGCTCGCCAAAGGCCACGCAGGACCTGGTCACCGGCGGCGCTCTCGCTGGGCATCCTGGGCCTGGGCGGCGACCCGGGCGAACCGGGTCGCGGCGGCGGCGATGGTGTCGGTGTCGCCGCGGGCGATCGCGGCCGGGGGCATCAGGGCCGAGCCGATCCCGACCGCCGCCGCGCCGGCCTCGAAGTAGGCGGCGGCCCCGGCCTCGTCGATCCCGCCGGTCGGGAACAGCCGGACGCCGGGCAGCGGGCCGAGCAGATCGCGCACGTAGGCCGGGGTCGCGACCCGGGCCGGGAACAGCTTGACCAGGCGGGCGCCGTGCTGCCAGGCGGTCAGCACCTCGGTCGGCGTGAGCGCGGCGGGCACGGCCAGCACCCCGGCCGCGCGGCACTGATCCACCACCGCGGCGTCGAACACCGGTGAGACCACGAACTGCGCCCCGGCCTCGACCGATCGGCGGGCGGCGCCGGCGTCCAGCACCGTGCCCGCCCCGACCAGGAGGTCGCCGGCGAACTCGGCCACCAGCGCGGTGATCAGCTCGGCGGCGCCGGGCACGGTGAGGGTGATCTCGACCGCGCCGATGCCGTGGCGGCACAGGGCGCGGCAGGCCGCCACCACGCCGTCCGGGGCGGGGACGCGGACCACGGCGACGACCTTGGCGGCTTCGAGCCGGTCCAGGGCCGCGACGGCCGGATCGGTGCCGGAAGGACGGGGCTCAGAGCTGGTCATGGACTCAGCGTAGTGACCTTCGATATTAATTATTAGTTTGTTGTTAACAATTTCTCGGTGCTAGGTGGAGGATGGAGGGGCGGTGATGCTCGATTCTGTACGGGAGGACCAGCGATGAAGGTGACCGGGGTCCGGACCATCCGGCTGCCCGAGCATCCGCAGATGCTCTGGCTGCAGGTGCTGACCGACGAGGGCCTCACCGGCCTGGGTGAGACCTGCCTCGGGCCGGCCACGGTCGAAGCCCACCTGCACGAGACCGTGGCGCCGTACCTGATCGGCCAGGACCCGGGCCGGATCGCCGCTCATCGCCGCGGCCTGTACGACGTGTTCGTCGGTTACGAGGGCACCGGCGCCGAGACCCGTGGCAACTCCGCCACCGACGTCGCCCTGTGGGACCTCGCCGGGCAGGCGGCCGGTCTGCCGGTCACCGACCTGCTCGGCGGCCGGACCCGGGACTCCATCCGGATCTACAACACCTGCGCGGGCGCCCAATACGGCCGGGGTAACCAGGGCGCGCTCAAGGCCTCGGACCGTGCCACCGACGG
The DNA here is from genome assembly GCA_036497405.1 of Streptosporangiaceae bacterium. Classification (GTDB taxonomy): domain Bacteria; phylum Actinomycetota; class Actinomycetes; order Streptosporangiales; family Streptosporangiaceae; genus Bog-532. Next base: position 13,101 of record DASXJM010000129.1, read on the forward strand.
CGACCGCGGCCTGCCCGGGGACGAGGCGGCGGGACGCTACGAAGACCTCCAGGCTGCCATCGAGCGGCCAGGAGAGCTGGCCGCCGACCTGCTCGCCCACGGCATCACCGGCATGAAGGTCTGGCCGTTCGACCAGTACGCGGCGGTTACCGGCGGCCAGGACATCCGGCCGGACGACCTGCGGGCCGGCGTTCGGGTCATCGAGCAGATCCGCGCCGCGGTCGGCGACGCCATGGATATCCACCTCGAACTTCACGCGGTCTGGCACCTGCCCGCGGCGGTGCGGATCGCCCGGGCCGTCGAGCCGCTCAACCCGTACTGGTTCGAGGACGCGGTCAAGGCCCACGACCTGGACGCCGCCGCCCGCTTCGCCGCCGCGACCAGCGTGCCCACGGCCATGGGCGAGACGCTGGCCGGACGGTGGACCTTCCGGCGCCTGATGGAGACCGGGGCCGCGCGGATCATCATGTTCGACATCGGCTGGGTCGGCGGCCTCAGCGAAGCCAGCGCGATCGCCGCGCTGGCCGAGTCGTACGAGCTGCCGGTCGCGCCGCACGACTGCACCGGGCCGGTCGTGCTGACCGCGTCCACCCACCTGGCCACGAGCGTGCCGAACGCCTTGGTCCAGGAGACCGTGCGGGCCTACTACCGGGGCTGGTACGGCGACATCGTCACCACGCTGCCCGCCATCGAGAACGGCCAGATCGCACCGCCGCCCGGGGCCGGCCTGGGCACCTCACTGCGCCCGGACGTGCTGTCCCGCCCGGACGCCCGCATCCGCACGACCACCGCCGCCGACCTGGGCTGACCGGCTTACCAGTCGAGGCTGCCGCCGGCGTTCATGGCCAGATTGCCGCCATCGACCGGGAGCATCACCCCGGTGACCATGGAGGCCGCCGCCGAAGCCAGGAACAGCACCGGCCCCACGATCTCCGGCGGCTCACCCATCCGCCCGAGCGGGATGCCGCTGACCGCCCGGGCCACCAGCTTGGCGTGGGCGGGATCGTCGATCTGGCCCGCCCACCAGTCGTTGACGAACTGGCACGGCAGCACGGCGTTGACCCGGATGCCGTGGTGGGCCCATACGAAGGCGTGCTCGCGGGTCAGCTGCACGACCCCGCCCTTGGCCGCGCTGTAGGCCAGGTTGCCCCGGCCCAGGGCGCTGACCCCGGCGGTGGAGGCGAAGTTCACGATGCTGCCGCCGCGCCCGGCCGCGATCATGCGGGTGGCGGCGGCCCGGGAGGACAGAAAGTAGCTGGTCAGGTTGGAGGCCAGGGAGTAGTTCCAGTCCGCCAGCGGGTAGTCCTCGGCCCGGTGCCGCTCGACCGGTGCCGAGATCGCGTTGACCAGGATGCGGACCGGCCCGAAGGCCGCGTCGACCTCGGCGAACACCTGGCCGACGGCGTCCTCGGAACTGAGGTCGGCCCCGAACCCGGCCGCCCGGCCGCCCGCGTCGGTGATCGACTGGCTGACCCGCTCGGCGTTGGCCGCGCGTAGGTCCACCACCACGACCGCGGCCCCGGCGTCGGCCAGTCCCCGGGCCACAACCGCCCCCAGCGCACCTCCCCCACCGGTGACGACCGCGGTCTGGCCGGACAGGTCGAACAACGCAGGCAGCTCAGGCACGAAGACTCCCGTGATGGATTAATTGTTAACCGAATACGATGCATCATCCTGGAAGGGTCCGAGGCCCGGTGTCAATCAGCCCAGTGTGGTCAATCAGTTCAGTGTGGCCATCAGCGCGGTGTGGTCAGCTGAGGGCGGCCAGCAGGTCGTCGAGGGCGTCCAGGTTGTGCGCGCTGACCACGGCGTCGCAGAAGGGCCAGGCGGCGGCCATGCCTCCCACTTCGGGCCGGTAACGCGGGGACTGGGTGCGCGGGTTGGCCCACACGACCCGGTAGGCCAGCCGGGACAGCCGGGCCATCTGCTGCCGGAGCAATTCGGGATCCCCGGTCTCCCAGCCGTCGGAAATGATCAGCACCACCGCCCCGCGGGCCATGCCGGGGGCCCCGTAGCGGTCGTTGAACTCCTTGAACGCGGCCCCGATCCGGGTCCCGCCCGACCAGTCGGGGGCGGCCTCGCCCGCCTTGACCAGCATGGTGTCCGGCGTGCTGGCGGCCAGCGCCGGGGTCAGCCGGGTCAGCCGGGTGGCGAAGCTGAACAGCTCGGGGCGGCTGCGGGCACCCCGCTGCTGCGCCTGCCCGGCCCGCGACTGCGCACCGTACAGCACGTACATGAGCAGGAGCAGGGCCCGGGCGTAGGGCTCCATGGACCCGGAGATGTCACACAGCACCACCAGCCGCCGCGGCCGCACCACCCGGGCCTGGCGGGACAGCCGGATGACCTCACCGCCGTAGCGGCGGGCCTGGCGCATGGTCCGGCGCAGGTCGGGCCGGTTACCCTGCCGCGACCCCCGGTACCGGCGGGTGCGCCGGGGCGGGATGGCCAGGGTCAGGTTCCGCATGAGCAGGACCAGCTGGGCCAGCTCCACCGCGGTCAGCTCGGTGAAGTCGCGGCCGCGCAGCCGTTCGGCGGCCGACGCCGCCCGCTGCAGGGCCTGGCTCTCGGGCCGGTCATCGTCGTCGGAGTCCGGGGTTGAGCTGGCTTCGGTGATCTGCATCCCGGTGGTCCAGCCGTCGGCGGTGGCGGGCGGCATGGCCGCCGACGCCGACGAGTTGTCGCCGCCCATGCGCGGGAACCCGGCCGGGACCGGCGGCAGCTGGGCGAGCGGGGACAGGCTGCCGAAGATGGCCGCGAACACGCGGTCGAAGGTGGGCATCTGGCTCGGGTCGGACACCATCGTGGCCAGGGCGCAGGCCCGCAGCTCGGCCAGGGAGGTGGCATTCATGACGGTCATGGCCCGGGCCAGCCGCTCGCAGCGGTCCGGCCCGACCGGCAGGCCCGCGGTATGCAGGGCGGCCCCGAACGCCGCCGCCGTGGCCCCAATGGCCGGGGCCTCCGTCTCAATCAAGGGCGGCGACCACGGTGGCCAGCCCGGACTGACGCACCGTCTCTTCGTCCTCGGGGTACTTCAGGACCGTGCTCAGGGTCTGGTTGGCCACCGGCACGGCCAGCTCCTGCGCCCCGAACACGCTGATCGCGAAGGCCCAGGCGATGGCCTCGGAGATGCCCGGCGGCTTGGTCAGGTCCAGGGCCCGCAGCCGCTGCACCGCGGCCGCGACCTGACCGGCCAGCCGCTCCCCCGAGGCTGGCACCCGGCGGCGGATGATCTCGGTCACCAGGGCCGGGTCCGGGTAGGCGATCCAGTGGTAGAGGCAGCGGCGCTTGAGTGCGTCGTGCAGGTCCCGGGTCCGGTTCGAGGTCAGCACCACCACCGGGGGCAGCGCCGCGTGCTGGGTGCCGAGCTCGGGAATGGTGACCGCCGACTCGGCCAGCAGCTCGAACAGGAACGCCTCGAACTCGTCGTCGGCCCGGTCGACCTCGTCGATGAGCAGCACCGCGGGCCGCGGGCCGGGGTGGAGCAGGGCGTTCAGCAGCGGCCGGGACAGCAGGTAGTCCCGGGAGAACAGGTCCTGGTCACCGATGTGCTCCCCGGACGCCTCGGCCAGCCGGATGGCCAGCAGCTGGCGCGGATAGTTCCACTCGTACAGCGACTCGGACGCGGTGATGCCCTCGTAGCACTGCAGCCGGACCAGCGGCGTGTCCAGCGCGCTGGCCAGCGCCTTGGCCGCCTCGGTCTTGCCGACCCCGGGTTCACCTTCGAGCAGGATGGGCTGGCCCATCCGGACCGCCAGGAACAACGCCGCGGACAACTGGTCACCGGCCAGGTAGCCAGATCCATCCAGAGCCTGCGTCAGCGTCCCGACCTGAGGAAACCGGACGTCCAGATCATCGGTCACAGTGGCTCATTTTACGTCGGGCCGGTTGCGGGACTGAGCGGCCGGGGGGTGCCCTGGTAGTCTCAATGTGACTACCAATACTCGCCGGAAAGACGCATATGACCGCCGAGACGACCGGTGCCGTGCCGTGGCCTGAGCAGGAGTCCCGGCCCGTTGTTCGTGTGGTCCGGCCGGTGGTCGGGGTGCTGGCCGACGGCACCCCGTACTACGCGCCGATCGGCGAGATCGTCTCGGACGGCACCACCGTCACCTGCCATCTGTGCGGGCGGTCGCTGAAGTCGGTGTCGGCCCACCTGCGGGTGCACGGCTGGACCAAGGCGGCCTACTGCGAGATTTTCGGCCTGGAGCGGGGCCAGTCGCTGGAGGGTGACCAGACCAGCAAGCGCCGGGCGGTCTCGTTCGCGTCGCGGCTGATCTTCGACCCGGCCATCCGCGAGGGCAGCGCGGCCGGCCGGCGGCGCGCGGCCGGCGGTGAGCTGGCCCGGGACGCGGCCCGGGCCAGTACCGGACGTCCGCTGCCGGAGCAGCGCCGCCGCAAGGCGGCCCGGGCCGCGGCGACCGCCTCCAGTGCGGCGGCGGCGCAGGCCAACCGGGACCGGGCCGCCCGGCACCGGGCCGAGGTGGCGGCCCGGGTGGCCAGCGAGCAGGGCTACCCCACCCTGGGCCAGTACGTGCTGGCCCGGACCGCGGCCGGGGCCAGCCTGGCCGTGATCAGCCGGGAAGCCGGGCTGCACAAGGACTGGCTGCAACGGCACCTGGCCGAGGTGGACCCGGCCGCGGCGGCCGCCGTCCGGCAGGGTCAAGGCCCCGCCGACGGGCCGCGCTGGCGGCCGGCGGTGACCGCGCTGGGCTTCCCGGACGTGGCCAGCTACCTGCGCGACCGGCACCTGGCCCGCCGTCACACCGTCCGCGCGATGAGTACCGAGATCGGCATGTCGCACCATGCGGTGGCGGCCGCCCTGGCCCGGCACGGGCTGACCCGGACCGCGCACGCGGGCAAGCGGCACGCGGCCGCCGAGCGCGCGAGCCAGGTGGCGGCGGGGCTCGGGGTGGACAGCGTGCCGGGTTACGTGGCCGAGCGCCGGGCGGCGGGCTGGACCTGGCGGGCGATCGCCGCCGAGTGTGGTCAGCCCGAGTCCTGGCTTCGCCGCCAGGCCGCCCGGCCCTCAGCCCGCGTCTAGATCCCCGCCGCCGTGGCCAGGGCCCGGCCGGTCAGGACCCGGGCCAGATGCCGCCGGTAGTCCGCGGCCCCGTGCAGGTCCGCCGGTGGGGTGGTGCCCTCGTCGGCGTGCCCGGCGGCCTCGTTCAGCGCGGCCGCGGTGGCTTCCGCCCCGCGCGCGGCCTGCTCGGCGGCGGACGCCCGGACCGGGACCGTGCCCATGTTGGTCAGCCCGATCCTGGCCTCAGCGACCGAGCCGTTGTCCCGCCGGACCAGCGCGGCCACACCGACCGTGGCCCACGACTGGGCGGTGCGGTGGAACTTCTCGTAGGTGTAACCCCAGCCCGGCCCGAGCTTCGGGATCCGGATCGCGGTCAGGATCTCGTCCGGCTCCAGGCTGGTGGTCAGGTAGTCGACGAAGAAGTCCGCGGCCGCGATCTCCCGCTCGCCGCCGGGGCCCTGGGCGATCAGCGCGGCGTCCAGGGCCAGGATCACCGCGGGCAGGTCCCCGGCCGGGTCGCCGTGCGCCAGCGCGCCGCCCAGCGTGCCCCGGTGCCGGACGGCCGGGTCGGCCACCGTGCCGGTGGCCTGGGCCAGCAGGCCCGCGTGCTCGGCCACCAGCGGATCGTGGATCAGCTGGTAGTGCGTGGTCCGGGCGCCGATGACCAGCGCGTCCCCGGTGTCGGTGACGCCGCGGAGTTCGTCGATCCCGCCCACGTCGACCAGCAGGTCCGGGTAGGCCAGCCGGAGCCGCAGCAGCGGCAGCAGGCTCTGGCCACCCGCGATGACCTTGGCGTCCTCACCGCCGTCGGCCAGCGCCCGCACCGCATCGGCCACCGTGCCCGGGCGCGCGTAGTCGAACTTGGCCGGGATCATGCGCTGGCTCCGCTCTGGTCGATGTCGCCCACGCCTTGTGGACTGTTGCCCTGGGTCTGGTCGCTCTGCCGGGCCTCGTGCTGCTCGGCCGCGCTGGCCTGCTCGCCGCCGCGGCTGTCCTGGATGGCCCGCCACACCCGTTCGGGCGTGCACGGCATCGTGATGTCGTTGATGCCGAACGGCCGCAGCGCGTCCACGATGGCGTTGACCACCGCCGGGGTGGACGCGATCGTGCCCGCCTCGCCCACGCCCTTGACGCCCAGCCGGGTCTCGGCCGGCGTCTCGGTCCGGTCGGTCTGGTAGGAGGGGAGGTCGGTGGCGGACGGCACCAGGTAGTCGGCCAGCGTGCTGGTGACCAGGTTGCCGTCGTCGTCGTAGATCGCTTCCTCGTACAGGGCCTGGGCGATGCCCTGGGCCAGGCCGCCGTGCACCTGGCCCTCGACGATCAGCGGGTTGACCGCCTTGCCGATGTCGTCCACGGCCACGTAGCTGCGGATCTTCACGAACCCGGTCTCCGTGTCCACCTCGGTGGCGCACAGATGGGTGCCGTGCGGGAACGAGAAGTTCTCCGGGTCGTAGGTGGCGTCGGCGTCGATGCTGGGCTCGACGCCGTCCGGCAGCGCGTGGGCGGCGAACGTGGCCAGGGCCACCTCGCCCAGGTTCACACCCTTGTCCGGGTCACCCTTGACCGCCCACCGGCCCGAGCTCCACTCCAGGTCGTCGGCGGACACCTCGAGCATGCCGGCCGCGATCGGCTTGGCCTTCTCGATCACCTTGTCGCAGGCCGACACCAGGGCCATGCCGCCGACCGCCAGCGACCGGGAACCGTAGGTGTCCATGCCCTTGGGCGAGACCTGGGTGTCGCCGTGCAGCACCCGGATGTCCTCGAACGGCACCCCGAGCTCGTCGGACACGATCTGGCTCCAGGCCGTCTCGTGGCCCTGGCCGTGCGCGCTGGACCCGGTGACCACCTCGACCTTGCCGGTGGGCAGCATCCGGATCGAGGCGCTCTCCCAGCCGCCGGCCCCGTAGGCCAGTGAGCCCAGCACCCGGGATGGGGCCAGGCCGCACATCTCGGTGAACGTGGACACGCCGATGCCCAGCTGGACCGGGTCACCGCTGGCCCGCCGGCGTTCTTGCTCGGCCCGGAGCTCGTCGTAACCGAACAGCTCCTTGGCCTTGGCCGTGGCCGCCTCGTAGTTACCCGAGTCGTAGGTCAGCCCGGCGATCGTGTCGTATGGGAACTCCTCGTGCTTGATCCAGTTCCGCTCGCGGACCTCGAACGGGTCCAGGCCCAGCTGGTCGGCCAGCTCGTCCATGATCCGCTCGATGGCGAACGTCGCCTCGGGGCGGCCCGCGCCCCGGTAGGCGTCGGTCGGCATCTTGGTCGAGAACACGCCCCGGCAGCGGAACGAGTAGCCGTCCATCTTGTAGATGCCGGGGAACATGAACGCGCCCAGCATCGGCACGCCCGGCGTGACCAGCATCAGGTAGGCGCCCATGTCGGCCAGCAGATCGACGTCCAGCCCGCGGATGCGGCCGTCGTTGTCGGCCGCCAGCTTGATGTACTGCCACTGGTCCCGGCCGTGGTGCACGGTCATGTTGCCCTCGGACCGGGACTCGGTCCACTTGACCGGCCGCCCCAGCTTGCGGGTGATGAGCAGGGCCAGCACTTCTTCCGCGGTGACCTGCAGCTTGGACCCGAACCCGCCGCCCACGTCGGGGGCGATCACGCGCAGGTTCTGCTCACCGATACCGGTCACCATGGCCAGCATGAGCCGGAGGATGTGCGGGATCTGGGTCGCCGACCAGAGGGTGAACTCACCGCCCACGCCCGAGGCCACCACCGCCCGTGGCTCCATCGCGGCCGGGATCAGCCGCTGCTGGCGGTAGGTGCGCTCCAGGACGATCGGAGCGTCGGTGAACGCCGCGTCCAGGTCACCCTGCTGGAGCAGGAAGTCGTAGCTCAGGTTGCCGGCCTCGTGGACCTTGGGCGAGCCGTCTTCGATCGCGGTCCTGATGTCCAGCACCGGCGGCAGCGGCTCGTAGTCGATCTCGATCGCGTTCAGCGCGTCGGCGGCCGCGTACCGGTCGCGGGCCACCACGCAGGCCACGGCCTCGCCCACGTAACGCACCTCGTCGGTGGCCATCGGCGGGTGGTCGGGGATGATGATGTCCGGGGTGACCGGCCAGGCGCAGGGCAGGCTGCCCTGCTCACCCGCGAAGTCCGCGCCGGAGTAGACCGCGATCACGCCCGGCTCCTCGCGGGCGGCGCTCAGGTCGACCGAGGCGATACGGGCGTGGGCCAGCGGGCTGCGCAGGAACGCCACGTGCAGCATGCCCGGCAGCTTGATGTTGTCGGTCCAGTTGGTCTGGCCGGTGATCAGCCGCTCGTCTTCCTTGCGCAGCCGGGCCTGGCCGAACTCGGCTTTCCTGGTTTCTTCGGCCTGAGCCGTCACTGGTTCACTCCCGCCTCGGCGGCGCGCCGGACGGCGCGGACGATGTTCTCGTAACCGGTACAGCGGCACAGGTTGCCTTCCAGCCCCTCCCGGATCTCCTCGTCGGAGGGGTGGGGGTTCTCCCGCAGCAGGTCGGCCGAGGCCATGATCATGCCGGGGGTGCAGTAGCCGCACTGCAGGGCGTGCTGCTCGTGGAACGCCTGCTGCAGGGGGTGCAGGTTGCCCCCCTCGGCCATGCCCTCGATCGTGGTGATCTGAGCGCCGTCGGCCTGGACGGTCAGCACCGCGCAGCTCTTGACCGATTCCCCGTCCAGCAGCACCGTGCACGCGCCGCAGTTGGAAGTGTCGCACCCGACAGGGGTACCGGTCTTCCCGACGACTTCCCTCAGGTAGTGCACGAGCAGCAGACGCGGCTCGACGTTGTCCACATATTTGATCCCATCTACGGTGACGGTGACCTCTGGCATGCGTGATCCTCCCCAGAACTTTGGGCCTGGGAGTCAATTTAGGGCCGGCGACCCCAATACACCAGTACCGATCTGAGACAGGCCCGGCTCGGGGCGCCGGCGCCGGCCTCAGCCGGTCTGGTGCTGCAGGGCCCGTTCGGTGAGGACCCGGGCCAGGTGCTGCCGGTACTCCCGGTCGGCGTGGATGTCCTCGCCCGGCTCAGTCCCCTCGGCCGCCAGCTGGGCCGCGTCGGTCACCGAAGCCCCGGAGGCCAGGGCCTGCTCCACCGCGGACGCCCGCAGCGGACGGGCGCCCATGTTGGCCAGGACCACCCGGCCCCCGAGCGCGGCCACCCCGACGATGGCCCAGTCGTTGGCCCGGCGGGTGAACTTCTGGTAGCCCCAGGGCTCCCCCGGCCGTCGCGGGATCCGGACCGCGGTCAGCAGCTCATCCGGCTCCATCGCGGTCTCGAAGTACCCGACGAAGAAGTCATCGGCCCCGACGGTCCGGGTCCCGCTCGGCCCGGAGATTTCCATCGAGCCGCTCAGCGCGGTCAGGGCCATGGGCAGGTCGGCGGCTGGGTCGGAGTGGGCCAGCGAGCCGCCGATCGTGCCCCGGTGCCGGATCTGCGGGTCCCCGACCTGGGCCGCGGACCAGGCCAGCAGGGGCGCTTCGGTCTTGACCAGGTCTGAGCCAGCCACGTCGGCGTGCCGGGTGGTGGCCCCGATGACCAGGTCGCCGCCGTCGATCGCGATGCCGGCCAGCTCGTCCACCGCGCCGATATCGACCAGCACCGAGGGCACCGCCAGCCGCAGCTTCATCATCGGCAGCAGCGAGTGCCCGCCCGCCAGCAGCTTGGCCTCGTCGCCGTGCTCGGCCATCAGCTCGAGGGCGTGGGCGGCCGAGGTGGCCCGCACGTAGTCGAACGGGGCCGGGATCACTGGGCCACCTCGCTGTTCTTCGCGTCGTCGCCGCTCATCGAGTCGGCCGCGGCCAGCACGGCCCGGACGATGTTGTGGTAGCCGGTGCAGCGGCAGAAGTTGCCCTCCAGGCCCCTTCGGACCTCGGCCTCGGTCGGATGCGGGTTCTCGGCCAGCAGGCCGGTCGTCGCCATCACCATGCCCGGGGTGCAGAACCCGCACTGCAGGCCGTGCTCCTGCTGGAACGCCCGCTGCACCGGGTGCAGCTCGCCGCCGGTGGCCAGGCCCTCGGCGGTGGTCACGTCCTGCCCGTCGGCCTGGACGGCCAGCACCGTGCAGGACTTGACCGACGTGCCGTTCAGCAGCACCGTGCACGCCCCGCACGAGGTCGTGTC
>DASXJM010000130.1:0-8372 GCA_036497405.1 Streptosporangiaceae bacterium
ACGTCTGGCTCATCCCGCACAACCCGCGCTACAGCCCAATTCTCGGCGATGACGCCAAGATCATCGGCAAGGTCGTCTCGGTCCTTCGCCGCATCTGAGCTTGCCGGGAAGGCCACCGGCAAAACATTTGCCAAATGACAATCGTGGACGGCTGAAATTAACCGCCCGTGCGTCTCAGTGCCGGTCGACTCAGTGCCGTCCGGATCAGTGCCGCCCGACGACGGCCCAGACGACTTTCTGGATGTTCTTGCGCTGGCCATCGTCTTCGTCGGCCGGGAAGTAGTAGCCCCATTGGCGGCTGACCGTTTCCACCAGCAACAGGCCCCGGCCCCCTTCGACGTCGTGCTCGCTCTCGGCGGCGCGCGGGGAGCCCGGGCTGCTGTCGCCAACCTCGATCATGATCTCCTGGCCGTTTGAGGTCAGCCAGAGCCAGACCACCGGCAGGCCGATGCTCTCGTGCTCGTAGCCCGGCAACTGGCTGCTCATCCCGGCCGAAGCCTGCACCGCGTTGGTGACCAGCTCAGATACGACCAGCTCGACCGCTTCATCGAGGTCTGACAGCTGCCACTCCCAGAGCACGTGCCGCGCATGCAGGCGCGCGCACGGGACGGCACCCCGCAAGGCACCGAGCTCCAGGTGTGTCCGCAGGGCCCACGTGCTCGTCATCGGCCGCTGCTGCGGACGGTGATGGAACGGGGGACTGGCGGCAGCCATCTCGCTCATCACCTCGAAGTTTGCCCGATGGAGTCAAGCTGAAGCGCTCAATCATGCATTTTCGTAGGATGCGAAAAGGCGTACTGCTCATCTGCAGTTTGCGAAATGCAATTGCAAGGTACCAATCGGTCCGATGCCCAGCGAATCGGACGTAACTGGTCAAAATTGCTAACGGTGGTGCTCGCGGCCCCATTGGCTTTTTGGGCCGCCGCGACGACGTCGTGCTGGCGACCAAGGTCCACTTCTCCTTGGGCTTTGGCCGACGCCACCCGGCGTCGCCGTCCCGCCGCCGACCGCGCCGCCCGGGACTGAGACCCGCTACTCCTCGAAGCGGCCGTCCAGGTAGCGGGCCAGGAAGCGCTCGGCGGCGGCGTAGAACCTCAGCCGGTTGGCCGGTTTGGCGAAGCCGTGGCCCTCGTCGGGAAACAGCATGTACTCGTGGTCGATCCCGGCTTCGGACAGCGCGGCCACGATCTGCTCGGACTCGGCCTGCTTGACCCGCGGGTCGTTGGCGCCCTGGGCGATCAGCAGCGGGATGCGGATGTCGCGGGCCCGGGACAGCGGCGACCGCGACCACAGGAACTCGGCGTCGGTCTTGGGGTTGCCGACCCGCTTGTACAGCTGGGCGATCATCGGCGCCCAGTAGGGCGGGATCGTCTCCAGCAGGGTCTTGAGGTTGGACGGGCCGACGATGTCCACCGCGCAGCAGAACACGTCGGGGGTGAAGGCCGCCCCGACCAGGGCCGCGTACCCGCCGTAGGAGCCGCCGTAGATCGCGACCTTGTCCCGGTCGGCCCAGCCCTGGCCGACGATGTAGTCGACCGCGTCGATCAGGTCATCGTGCATCTTGGCGCCCCACTCGCGGTCGCCGGCGTTGACGAAGTCCTTGCCGTAGCCGGTGGAGCCGCGGTAGTTGACCTGGACGCAGAGATAGCCGCGGTTGGCCAGCCACTGTGCCTCGGGGTCGAAGCCCCACTCGTCGCGGACCTGCGGGCCACCGTGCACGTCGATCACCGCGGGCAGGCCGGACCGGTCCCGGCCGGGCGGGAACGAGGCGTAGGCGTGGATGGTCAGGCCGTCCCGCGCGGTGAAGCTGAACGGCTCCATGGCCGCGAGCTCGTAGCGGTTCAGCTCCGGGCGAGCGTCGAACAGGAACCGCCCGGAGTGCGCGGCCGGGTCATAGACGTAGTACGATACCGGGCCGGCGTCGTTGGTGAACGTGACCAGCCAGGACGAGTCCGCGAACTCCCGGCCGCCGATCGACGGGTCGCCCGGGTGCAGGGCCCGCACCGCCGCCAGGTCGGACTCGATGGCCGGGTCCAGCACGATGAACTCTTCCCGGTCCTTCTCGATCAGGACGATCTGCGGCTCGCGCGTGTCCGGGTGCAGCACCACACCGTCCACGTCGGCTTCGGCGTCCGCGGCCAGCACCTCGATGTTCCCGCTGGCGATGTCGACCCGGAGCAGCTGGGCCGTGTTGGCGTCGAGCGGGGTGATGACCAGCAGGCTCTGGCCATCCTGGCTGAACGACACCACGCCGCTGCTGGTCGCGTCGTCGGCCGGGAACGACATCAGCCGCCGCCACTCGGCTCCGGGTGTGTCGCGGACCATCAGGTCCAGGCCGCCGTCCGGCAGTGGCGCGTAGGCCGCCCGGACCACCAGGTCCTCGTCGGCCTCCCAGCCCGCGAACCCGGGGTTCTTCTCGACCAGGGTCAGGTCGCCGGTGAGCAGGTCGAGCCGGTACACGTCGTGCAGCTGCGGATTGTCGCGGTTCAGGCCGACCAGGATCTCGGTCGGGAACTTCTTGTTCGAGGCCAGCGGCTGGACCTGGACGTCCTTGAACGGGGTCAGGTCCCGGCGCAGCATGGTCTCCAGGTTGACGTCGTGCAGCCGCCAGTTCTCATCCCCGCCGGTGTCCTGCAGGTAGAGCAGGTGCCGGGCGTCGTGGGCCCAGAAGAACGTGCGGATGCCGCGGTCCTGATCGTCGGTCACGACCTGGGCCGCCGCCCAGTCCACCGTGTCGTCCTGGCCCGGGTTGGCCCGCAGCGGGGCGACCCAGACGTTCAGGACCCCGTCGTGGGGGGCGATCCAGGCCAGCCGGGTGCCGTCCGGAGAGAGTCGCGGCGAGGTCCGCTCCGGGTTGCCGAACAGGACGGTACGGGGGATGAGGTCGGTCATGCTCTTTGCCTACCACACCGGGCCCAGCGCTCCTTTCCTCGTACCGCTCATTTCGCGCTCAGCCGAGACACGCCACCCTGGCCAGCCGGACCGGCCGGTGGCATATTGAACTCCTGGGGCGGGATCACGCCGTCGGCCAGAGGAGTCCGCCCGTGCCAGCCAGCCCTCACCGGTCTCGTCAGCCCCGTCAATCACGCCGGTCCGGCCAGTCGCTGAAGCTGACCATCGTCACGCTGGCTGCGGCGGTCATAGCGGCCACCCTGGCCGCGTGCGGCTCGGCCCAGAACGTTCCGGCGCGGTCCAAGCTGCCCCTGACCAACCTGACCGTGGGCGTGGTCCCGGTGGCCGACATCGCCCCGCTCTACCTGGGCATCTCCCGCGGATTCTTCTCGGCCCAGCGGCTGAACGTCGCGCCCAAGCAGGTCCAGCAGGGCTCGCTGATCATCAACCAGGTCATCTCCGGCGCCCTGGACATCGGCTTTTCCAACAATGTGTCGCTGATCGCGGCGGCATCCCACGGCATCCCGCTGCGCATCGTGGCCGCGGGCAACCAGGCCGGGCCCGGCCTGTACTCGGCGATCTTCGTCCGAGCCGGCAGCCCGATCAGGACCCCACAGGACCTGGCCGGTAAGCACATCGCGGTCAACGCGGTGGCCAACGTCGGCCCGCTGGTGGTCAACGCCGCCCTGCAGAAAGAGGGCGTCGACGTCAGCAAGATCGCTTACGTCGCGGTCCCGTTCCCGAACATGGCCAACGCGCTGGTCAAGGGCCAGGTCGACGCGGTCTGGGCGGTCGAGCCGTTCTCCGGCGCGATCAGCGCCCAATCCGGCACCCGCCGCATCATGGAGCCCTACACGCTGCTGCCGAAGGACTTCCCGGTCGCTTCGTACTTCGTCAGCTCCCGCTACCTGAGCCAGCACCGGAGCGTGGTCAAGAAGTTCACCGCGGCCATGAACGAGTCCCTCCGCTACGCCCAGAGCCACCCGGCTCAGGTCCGCCAGCTCCTGCCCACCTTCCTCAAGATCCCGGCCACGGTCGCGGCCAAGGTCGTGCTGCCGGAGTGGGGCACGAACGTCGAGTCCGCCCAGCTGACCACCACCGCCCAGCTGGCCCGCCGCTACGGCTACATCTCCACCGTCCCCGACATCACCCAGCTGACCGGCGGCTGAGCCCGCGCGGGCAGAATCAGTCGATCACCCTTCTCAGCTCGACGGCGGCCCGGGCTGGCCGGGCACGGGCACCATCGCGTTGCCGGTCACCGGCCAGCCGTCCACCCAGATGAGCGGGCGGACCTGGATCCAGGCGTCACCGCTGTCGTAGGCGTCGTAGTAGTGGTAGACCAGCAGCGGCGACGACGGGCCGCCCGCCCCCGGGCCGAAGGCGAACGGGGAGCCCGGGCCGATCATCCCGGCGTCGGTGCCCTGAACTTCCATCCCGCCGCCGTTCAGCATCGTGGTGCCGGCCGCGTCCACGTAGGGGCCGGTGATGCTGGCCGACCGGCCGACCTGCATGTGGTAGGTGCTGCTGATGCCCTGACAGCAGGTGTCGACCGCCACGAACAGGTAGTAGTAGCCGCCGTGGTAGACGATGCCGGAGCCTTCCTCCGGGTCCGGGAAGGGCTTGGCGGCCAGGGCGTAGACCGTGGCCGAGCTGGCGGGCTTGCCGGTCGTGTTGTCCAGGCGGATCAGCTTGATCCCGCTCCAGAACGAGCCGAACGACAGCCACCGGTCTCCGGACGCGTCGGTGACCAGCGACGGGTCGATCGCGTTGTAGTCGTCCGCGCTGGTCGACTGGAACACCAGTCCGTCGTCGGTCCAGTGATAGCGCGGGCTGCGCGGGTCCAGCGTGGGGGTGGTGGCCAGCCCGATCACCGAGTTGTTCGATCCGAAGCTGGAGCCGGCGTAGTACAGGTGCCACAGCCCGCCGAAGTAGGAGATGTCCGGGGCCCACAGGTTGGGGATCGACCCCAGCGTGCTGGTGATCCAGGCCGGCTTCTGGGCGAACACCGTCCCGGTGTAGCGCCAGCTGCGCAGGTTGTTCGAGGTCCGGATCTGGATGTTGCCGTTGCCGATGGTGCCGGCCGGGTCGCCGGTCGAGAACGTGTAGTAGGTGTTCCCCTGCCGGGCCATGGCCGGGTCATGGATGAACGTGTAGGGCTGCGGCACGCTGTCCGCGGCACGCGCCCGGGCCGGGCCCCGGGCCTGAGCTGCGCCCGGAGCGGAACGCCCCGTCGCCGCGGTCCCGGACGCCACCGTCCCGGACGCGGTCGCGAAACCCGCCGTTCCTCCGGCCAGTACGGCGGCCAGCGTGACCGGCGCCATGGCCGCCAGCGCGGCTCGGCCGCCGCGCAATCGCATTCTCATCGACGCTCCTCCCAGAAACCCCGGCCAGAGACTTGAGCGAACGTTCGCTCATATCGCCCAGAACCGAGCGTATGAGCCCATCGAATCGCCCACAAGGCCCAAATCAGGACGCCCTGGTCAGCGCGACGGGCCGCCCGGAGCACCGGGCGGCCCGCCTGAACTGGTTAGCCGCAGGTCAGAACCTGCCCGCCTTGACCTCGGCCAGGGTCACCCGCTTGGGGTGGTAGTAGAACGTGGTGCTCGTCTGGCCGGTCCCGCTGTCCGAGGTGGCAATGGGCAGGCCGGTGCTGGCGCTGATCACGGTCGACTCCTCGTCACCGCCGGAGAGCTTGGGCCAGCTGTCGGACATCGTGAGCGTGGCCTGCCCGGCGGTGGTGGTGTGGGTGACCTTGACGTTGGGCATGGTGGCCAGGATGCGGAGCACGCCCGCCCGGACGTTGGGGTTCTCCGGGGCCGCGGTCAGCGCGTAGTTCGAGTTCATCCAGATCAGGTTGTCGGTCTGTTCCTGCTTCTGCTGCGGGGTCAGCGGCTTCGGTGGGATGTACTTGGTGTGCTTGGCCTTGGCGGCGGCCTTGAGCTTCTCGATCGCGGCCTGCCGGGCCTGGGCGTTGACCGTGGCCGATGGTTTGCCGCCCACGTAATTGGCCACCGACATCTGGGCCCGCCCGGCCGTGACGTCGCCCTTGGCGGCCAGCAGCGCCGCCGCGATGGACCGCTTGAACGCACCCTCCCCGACGTCCTGGCCCGAGGCGATCGACTGCAGCAGGTCGCTCTTGTCGTTGCCCCAGTAGTAGGTGCCGTCGTTGAGGTACAGGTCGATGCCGTTGTCGCCCGGGGTGGTGCTGGTCGGCGATTGGTTGCGGATCTCGATCGTCGCGTTGCCCGGCAGGGTGACCTGCGGAACCGCGATGTTCGCGGCCAGCTGGGCCAGCACCGGGTTCACCGCCGGGGCCGTCGGGGCCTTGGCCGGCGCCGGGCCACCGGCCGTCGCGGGCTGGCCCGGCGCCGACGACGTTGACGCGACCACCAGCACCGCCGCCGCGGCCGCGGCGGCCACAGCGGCCACGCTGAGGCCCGCGATCCGGCCCCGGCCCCACCGGCGGCTTCGCGGGGTGGCCGGCGCCGGCACCTCGTCATCCATGACCATGGCCGCCCGCAGCGTCGCCCGGGCCCCCTCGAACGCGTACGGCCGCACCGGCTCGGCGGTCTTCAGCCCGCTCAGCAGGTCCATCTCGTCCACCATCAGTTGGGCTCCTTTACCATGTTCTGATCGGCCAGCAGGGTGGCCATCCCCGGAACGTTCCGCAGCGCCATCCGCGCCTGGTGCAGGCTGCGGCGGGCGCTTCCCGGCGGTATGCCGAGGACCCGCCCCGCGTCGGCGACGGTCAGGTCCTCCCAGGCCACCAAGGTCAAAATCTCCCGCTGCTGCGGCCGGAGCTGGGCCAGCGCGTGCCGCAGCACCGACTCGACGTCGACGCGGTGGTCCACCGCAGTCCACGGGTCCCACCCCGACGCCAGTCCGGTCACGTCCGCGTACGGCTCCTCGGCCGGACGGGACCGCCAGTGCCGCCGCAGGGTGTTGTGGGCCACGCCGAACAACCACGGGCCCGCGTCGGGGTACGCGCGGTCGTAACTGGCCCGGGAGGCCAGCGCGGCCAGCCACACCTCACCGAGCAGGTCCTCAGCCAGGTCCCGGCCCGCCCGCCGCGCGAGGTAGGCCCCCACCGCTGCCTCGTGACGCCGGACCACCTCCACGAAGGCGTCTTCGTCGCCGTTGAGCGACCGGGCGATCAACTCCGAATCATCCGGATCGGATGTCATGGCCCTCCTCGTAGCTGGATTGCCTTACACCCAGCCATTGCCATCCGAGGGGTAAAAGCGTTCAGCCCTGGTCATGGTGCCACCCCGGGCCTTCCGTAATACGGTCAGCAGGTGGGCACAGTGGGCTCCTCGGTGAGCGGAACGCGGCGGACGACCATCGTCGGACGGCTGGCCCGGATGGGTTTCGCCGACGCCGCCAAGGCCGAAAAGCTCATTACCGCCGATCTCGGCCTGGATCCCGGCGATGACCGGGACGAGACCGTGCTGGCCGCGATCGCGGGTGCCGCCGACCCGGACCTGGCCCTGACCGGGCTGGCCCGGCTGGTCGGGGCCGAGCAGGGCGAGGACGGGGCCGATGTGCGGGCCACCCTGCGCTCCGAACCCGGGTTCCGGCTGCGGCTGATCGCGGTGCTCGGCTCCAGCGTGGGCCTGGCCGACCACCTGGCCCGGCATCCGGGGGACGCGCTGTCGCTGCGGGGCGCGGACGGCGTACGGCGGCCGACCCCGGACGAACTGCGGGCCTCGTTGGTGTACGCGGTGGGCGGTAACCCGCTCGACGAGTACCCGGTCTCCGACCTGACCGCGCTGAACGGCACCGACCCCTCGGCCGCGCTCACCGCCGCCTACAAGCGGCACATCCTGCACCTGGCCGCCCGGGACCTGACCGGGGTGGTCACCCTGGACGAGGCGGCGGCCGAGCTGGCCGACATCGCGGCCGCCGCGCTGTGCGCCGCCCTGTCGGTGGCCCGGGCCCAGCTGCCCGCGGGTTCGGCCCCGGCCCGGCTGGCCGTGATCGCCATGGGCAAATGCGGTGGCTGCGAGCTCAACTACGCCAGCGACGTGGACGTGATCTTCGTGGCCGGCCCGCTGGTGGCCCCCGGCGAGGAGGCCACCCCCGAGCAGACCGACGCCGCCCTGCGCACCGCCACCCAGCTGGCCAGCGCCATGATCAGGATCTGCTCTCGGACCACCGCCGAGGGCCTGGTGTTCCCGGTCGACCCCAACCTGCGCCCCGAGGGCCGCAACGGCCCGCTGGTCCGCACCCTGGCCAGCCACCTGGCCTACTACGACCGCTGGGCCAAGACCTGGGAGTTCCAGGCCCTGCTCAAGGCCCGGCCCGCAGCCGGTGACATGGCGCTGGGCCAGGAGTACTTGGACGCGGTGACCCCGCTGATCTGGCAGGCGGCCCAGCGGGAGAACTTCGTCGAGGACGTGCAGGCCATGCGGCGGCGGGTGGAGAAGACGCTGCCTCCGGACCAGGCGCCCCGCGAGATCAAGCTCGGCCCGGGCGGCCTG
>DASXJM010000131.1:0-1872 GCA_036497405.1 Streptosporangiaceae bacterium
GTCGGCCGCGCTGCTGGCGGCCCAGTTGCTGACGGCGGTGGGGGCGGTGCGGCGGACCACCCGGCGGGCGGCCCGGAACGCCTCCCCCACCGAGCCGCTGCCACCGGCCCGGTCCGAGCTGCTGCGGCTGGCCGCCCGCCAGCCCGGCCTCACGGTGGCCGAGGCCGCCCGTGAGCTGCGGCTGGCCCCCAACACGGTGAGCACGATGGTCGGCCGCCTCACCGATCAGGGCCTGCTCACCCGGGGCCGGTCCAGCCGCGACGGCCGGACCGTGCGGCTGAACGTCACCGCCGCCGCCCGGCAGCGGCTGGCCCGCTGGAAGGACCTGCGCGCCGAGCTGGTCGGCCAGGCCCTGGCCCAGCTCCCGGCCCGGGACCGGGACGCGATCGCCGCCGCCGTCCCGGCCCTGACCCGGCTGGCCGAGCAGATGGAGAACCGGTGACCCGCCCCGCCCCCGATCCCGGCCGCCCGGCCGCGGTGGAGTGCGACCAGATCACCTACACCTTCGGCGCCCACACCGCCGTGGACCAGCTGGATCTGGGGATCGAGCCGGGCGAGACGTTCGGGTTGCTGGGACCCAACGGGGCCGGCAAGACCACCACCATCCGGATGCTGGTCACCCTGCTCAAGCCGATGTCCGGCCGGGTCAGCGTGTTCGGCATCAACGCCGCCTCCCAGCCCATGCTGGTCCGGCGGCTGATCGGCTACGTGCCGCAGCTGCTGTCGGCCGACGGCACCCTGACCGGCCGGGAGAACGTCGAGCTGTTCGCCCGGCTGTTCGACGTGCCCCGCAAGCAGCGGGCCGACCGGGTGGCCAGCGCCCTGGCCGCCATGGGCCTGACCGACGCGGCCGGTCGCCGGGCCCGCACCTACTCGGGCGGCATGATCCGCCGCCTGGAACTGGCCCAGGCCCTGGTCAACGCCCCGCGCCTGCTGGTGCTGGACGAGCCGACGGTGGGCCTGGACCCGATCGCCCGCACCGACGTGTGGGACTACATCACCAAGCTGCGCGACGAGCACAACATGACCGTGCTGATGACCACGCACTACATGGACGAGGCCGACGTCTACTGCGACCGCATCGCGCTCATGCACCTGGGCCACATCCGGGCCACCGGGACCCCGGACGAGCTCAAGGACTCTCTGGGCGACGACGCGACCCTGGACGAGGTGTTCCGGCACTACACGGGCGGCACGCTGGACGACGGCGAGCCGGAGAAGGGAGGGATCCGCAATGTCCGTAACACCCGCCGAACCGCGCGCCGCCTCGGTTGAGCTGACCGTGCCCAGCGGCCTGGGCTTCGAGATCAAGAGCCTGTTCAGCCGGATCGTCACGCTGTGCTGGGTCGAGCTGTGCAAGATCAAGCACGACCGGTCCGAGCTGTACACGCGGGCCATCCAGCCCGCGCTCTGGCTGCTGATCTACGGCGAGACGTTCAGCCACATCCACGCCATCCCGACCCCGCAGGGCGTCTCCTACCTGGCCTACCTGGCCCCCGGCATCATCGGCCAGTCGGCGCTGTTCGTGGCCATCTTCTACGGCATCCAGATCATCTGGGAGCGGGACGCCGGGGTGCTGACCAAGCTGATGGTGACCCCCACGCCCCGGTCCGCGCTGATCACCGGCAAGGCGTTCGCGGCCGGCGTTCGGTCGGTGATCCAGGCCGCCGTGGTGGTGGTGCTGTCGGCCATCCTCGGGGTGTCGCTGACCGGTAACCCGCTCAAGCTGCTGGGCACCGCGGTCGTGGTCGTGCTCGGCTCGGCCTTCTTCTCCTGCCTGTCCATGACCATCGCCGGGCTGGCCCTGCAGCGCGACCGGCTGATGGGCATCGGCCAGGCCATCACCATGCCGCTGTTCTTCAGCTCCAGCGC
>DASXJM010000132.1:0-17941 GCA_036497405.1 Streptosporangiaceae bacterium
ACGTCGCCGAGGACGTCGCCACCCGCACCTGGGACCGCGACCAGCTCGAGTCTTGGCTCCAGCACCGGGTCGCCGACGGCGCCAGCATCCGCGGCACCTACCCCCCCGACGACGACACCAAGGCCGAGTACCGCCGCGAAATCGGCTCCTAAAGGCGCTCCCAGGCTTCGGTCAGCACGGCCCGCAGAATCCGTTCGATCTCGTCGAAGTGCTCCTGGCCGCAGATGAGCGGCGGCGCCAGCTGGATGACGGGGTCGCCGCGGTCGTCGGCCCGGCAGACCAGGCCCGCGTCGAACAGGGCGGTGGACAAGAACCCGCGCAGCAGCCGTTCCGACTCCTCGTCGGTGAACGTCTCCCGGGTGTCCTTGTCCTTGACCAGCTCGATCCCGTAGAAGTACCCGTCGCCGCGGATGTCGCCCACGATCGGCAGGTCGTACAGCTTCTCCAGGGTGGACCGGAACGCGCCCTCGTTGGACCGGACGTTGCCGAGCAGGTCTTCCTTCTCGAACAGGTCCAGGTTGGCCAGGGCCACCGCCGCCGAGACCGGGTGGCCGGCGAACGTGACGCCGTGCAGGAACGTGGCCGTCCCGCGGTTGAACGGCTCCATCAGCGCGTCCCGCACCAGCATGCCGCCCAGCGGCGAGTAACCCGAGGTCAGGCCCTTGGCGAAGGTGATGATGTCCGGCTGGTAGCCGTACCGGGCCGAGCCGAAGTAGTAACCCAGCCGGCCGAACGCGCAGATCACCTCGTCCGAGACCAGCAGCACGCCGTACCGGTCGCAGATTTCCCGCACCCGGGCGAAGTACCCGGGTGGCGGCGGGAAGCAGCCGCCGGAGTTCTGCACCGGCTCCAGGTACACCGCGGCCACCGACTCCGGGCCCTCGCGCAGGATGGCCCGCTCGATCTCGTCCGCGGCCCAGCGGCCGAAACCGGTCAGGTCGTCGGCCACGAAGTCCGGGGCCCGGTAGAAGTTGGTGTTCGGCACCCGGACCCCGCCCGGCGGCAGCGGCTCGAACGGGTACTTGATGTCGGCCAGCCCGGTAATGGCCAGCGCGCCCATGGAGGTGCCGTGGTAGGCGATGTCCCGGCTGAGCACCTTGTACCGCTCGGGCTGCCCGGTCAGCTTGAAGTACTGCTTGGCCAGCTTCCAGGCCGACTCGACCGCCTCCGAACCGCTGGTGGTGAAGAACACCCGGTTCAGGTCGCCCGGGGCCAGGTCGGCCAGGCGCTCGGACAGCTCGATGGCCTGCGGGTGCGCGTAGGACCAGAGCGGGAAGTAGGCCAGCTCGGACGCCTGCCGGGCGGCCGCGTCGGCCAGCTCGGTGCGGCCGTGCCCGACCTGGCTCACGAACAGCCCGGACAGCCCGTCCAGGTAACGGCGGCCGCGGCTGTCGAACACGTACGGCCCGGAGCCGCGGACGATCACGGGGACGTCGCTGTCGGCGTAGGAGGACATCCGGGTGAAGTGCATCCAGAGGTTCCGCTTGGCCATCTGCTGCAGGTCGGCGTTGGTCTCGTGTGGACTGGTCATCTCGTCCCCCAGGAGTAGGTCTGCTTGCGCAGTTTGAGGTACACGAACGTCTCCGTGCTGGTCACCGAGGGCACGGAGCGGATGCGGCTGAGGATCTCGAGCAGATGATCGTCGTCCTCGCACACGACTTCGAGCAGGAGGTCGAAGGAACCGGCCGTGATCACCACGTAGTCGATTTCCTCGATGTCGGCCAGCTGGTCCGAGACCTTTTCCAGGTCACCGTCGCACTTGAGCGCGATCATGGTCTGCCGGCGGAAACCCAGGGTCAGCGGGTCGGTCACCGCGACGATTTGCATGACGCCGCCGTCGATCAGCCGCTGTACGCGCTGCCGCACCGCTGCCTCGGACAGCCCGACCGCCTTGCCGATCGCCGCGTACGACCGCCGGCCATCCTGCTGCAACTGCTCGATGATCCTCTTGGAGATACCGTCGAGCACGACAGCAGGCCCCGGCAGCACCCGCGGGCCGTGTGCCATGGGTCGCCTCCTTGCTTCGCATCATGAAAGACATTCTGGCGGCATGTCAACTAAATCCGTAGTTCAATGCAAAGGTAGCGACTGATTCACTTGTGCCGGGGCCTTTTGTCTGCGAAGGTCGTTGGATTAGGACGATTGGGAGGCTTGACGATGTCTGAGCTGAAGAACTTCGTCGGGGGCAAGTACTCCGACACCCGTGATGGCCGCACCAGCGACGTCATCGATCCCAGTACCGGCGAGGCCTACACCCAGGCCCCGGTGTCCAGCGCCGACGACGTCGACACCGCCCTCAAGACCGCCGCCGACGCCTTCACCACCTGGAAGGACACCACCCCGGCCGAGCGGAGCCTGGCCCTGCTCAAGATCGCCGACGCGGTGGAAGCCCGTTCCCAGGAGTTCGCCGAGGTTGAGGGGCGCAACACCGGCAAGCCCATCGCGCTCACCATGAGCGAGGAAATGCCGCCGATCGTGGACCAGCTCCGGTTCTTCGCCGGGGCCGCCCGGGTGCTGGAGGGCAAGTCCGCGGGCGAGTACATGAAGGACCACACCAGCTTCGTACGGCGCGAGCCGATCGGGGTCTGCGCCCAGGTCACGCCCTGGAACTACCCGCTCATGATGGCGATCTGGAAGATCGCGCCCGCCCTGGCCGCGGGCAACGCGATCGTGCTCAAGCCGTCTGACACCACTCCCGCCAGCACGCTGCTGCTGGCCGAGGTCGCGGGCGAGTTCCTGCCCCCGGGCGTGTTCAACGTGATCGCCGGCGACCGCGACACCGGCCGGGCCCTGGTCGCGCACGACATCCCCCAGATGGTCTCGATCACCGGCTCGGTCCGGGCCGGCATCGAAGTGGCCAAGGCCGCCGCCGACGACCTCAAGAAGGTCCACCTCGAGCTGGGCGGCAAGGCCCCGGTCATCGTGTTCGACGACGCCGACATCGAAGCCACCGCCGAGGGCATCGCCGGAGCCGGGTACTTCAACGCCGGGCAGGACTGCACGGCGGCCACCCGCGTGCTGGCCGGCCCCGGCATCGCCGGCGACCTGACCGCCGCCCTGGCCGAGCAGGCCCGCGGCACCACCACCGGCGGTCTGGACAACCCCGACGCCGACTACGGCCCGCTGAACAACCCCAACCAGCTGTCCCGGGTCGAAGGCTTCCTGTCCCGCACCCCGTCCCACGCCCAGGTGGTCACCGGTGGCGAGCGGGTCGGTGACCGCGGCTTCTTCTTCGCCCCGACCGTGGTCTCCGGGCTGCAGCAGGATGACGAGATGATCCAGGACGAGATCTTCGGCCCGGTCATCACCGTGCAGCGCTTCACCGACGAGGACGAGGCCGCCGCCTGGGCCAACGGCGTCAAGTACGGGCTGGCCTCCAGCGTGTGGACCAAGGACCACGGCCGCGCCATGCGGATGGCCAAGCGCCTGGACTTCGGCGCCGTGTGGATCAACACCCACATCCCGATCGTGGCCGAGATGCCCCACGGTGGCTTCAAGCACTCCGGCTACGGCAAGGACCTGTCCATGTACGGGCTGGAGGACTACACCCGCATCAAGCACGTGATGTCCTACATCGGCGAGTAGCCACCCGCCAGCAGGCCTGCCTGCCGAGGGCCCCTGCCGAGGGTCCCCGCCCAGTGTCACTGTCGGGTCTGATCCGTGCTGTGACGGTTCCGATCATTACCGGTCAGTTAGTCCCCATCAGCCAGCGTTAATGAGTTATAAACAAGGCAGTTGGGAAAACGAAGGTGGCCGGCCCGGGGTTCTTGAGGGGGGACCCCGGGCCAGCACCTTTTCTGGCCCGAGCTACCAGCCAGCGCCCCTAGACCGCCCAGGGCGCCCGCGGCGGAACTGGCGGCACCGGCGGAACTGGCGGAACTGGCGGCCGCGGGGGCACCGGTGGCGGGGGAGCCTCACCCCGGGTCGCCTCCGCCCATACCGCCCCCGCGTCCCGGCCACCCGGCCAGCTCCCGGCCCGGCCCCCTTCCTGGACCCAGCCCGTCTCGTCGTGGGCGGCCTCGTCGGCGGTGTCGGTAGCCCGATCGGCGCGTTCTTCGGCCGCGACGGCCCGCTCCTCGGCCTCATTGGCGGCTTCGATGACCCGGTCGGCCTGCTCGCGAGCGCGCTCGGCCGCCTGCTGAAGCTGCTCGGCCCGGTCGTGCAGCAGCCGCCGCTCGGCGGCCGGGGCCCACTCCTCGGCCTCTTCCGCGACCTCGGCGGCCCGCCCCGCGACCTCTTCGGCCCGCACGGACGCCTCCTCGGCCTGGTCGGCTCGCTCCCGGGCGCGCTCGGCCGTCTCCTGGGCCTGCCCGGCCGCCTCGGCCAGTCGCTCGGCGGCCGCGGCCAACTGGTCCGCCACCGAACTGGCCCGCTCCGAGGCGTCGCCCGGGTCGCCCACATCGCCTGGGTCGCCCCAGTCGTCCGGGTCGGCCTGGTCCGGCTGGTCAGCTCGGTCGAACTGGCGGAACGCGGCCAGCGCGGCGTCGATCTCGACCGCGCTGACCCCCGCCGCCGTCGCCTCCCGCACGTACTGCTGCTCCGGCGTCAGCTCGCCGGTCGGCGCCCCAGCGGCCCCAGGAGCCCCAGTAGCCCCAGGAGTCCCAGCGCCTTCGGCGTCAGCCAGGACGATGCGGCGGGCCACCACGTAGGACTCGCCGGTCTCGGCCATACGACGGCGGATGGCCGCCTTGAGCACACGGTTCTGCGTCATGATCATCTCTTCCCGGCGAGACGGCCCGCGTCTGCTCGCCCAGGCGAAAATGACCAGACGGAAAGACGATGCGCGAGTCAACGGACCCTTGTCCTCGTCGCCGCCGCGGCGCGGGCCGCGAAACAGCTCGGAAGCAGGCAGGCGCAACTGCCACTCCCGTCAGGTTAGCTCGCCGCCGGCCCGCAGGCCAGAGCCCGCGGGCCAAAGCCCGCGAACCAGGGCCAGTCTCAGGACCTGCCGGAGTGGCGTGCGGGCCTGTCGCTGGCCGGCCGGGCTGGTCGCGATAGATTCAGCCCGATGCGGATCACC
This sequence comes from Streptosporangiaceae bacterium, assembly GCA_036497405.1. GTDB lineage: Bacteria > Actinomycetota > Actinomycetes > Streptosporangiales > Streptosporangiaceae > Bog-532. The sequence continues at coordinate 5,021 of DASXJM010000132.1, forward strand.
AGGGGAGACCAGGCCTCAGCGGACGTGAGCCCGGCCGCGAGCGCGGCCCGGGACCAGGCTCAGCGTGCCCTGGTCGCGGCGGCGCCGCGCAGCTTCTGGACCAGCCAGCCGGGCGCCCCCGAGCCGAGCCCGGCGCTGACCGGGAACGAGCAGGCCGATCTGGTCGTGGTCGGGGGCGGGTTCTCCGGGCTCTGGACGGCGCTGCTGGCCCGGGAGCGGGACCCGGGCACGGACGTGGTCCTGCTGGAGGCGAACACCGCGGGCTGGGCGGCCTCCGGCCGCAACGGCGGGTTCTGCTCGGCCAGCCTGACCCATGGCATCGGCAACGGGCTGAGCCGGTTCCCCGGCGAGATGCCGCGGCTGGAGAAGCTCGGGGCGCAGAACCTGAAGGAAATCGCGGCCACCATCGACGGCCGGGGCATCGACTGCGACTTCGCGCTGACCGGTGAGCTGGACGTGGCCACCGCGCCCTGGCAGCTGGAAGGGCTGACCGAGGAGGCCGAGACCGCCCGCGAGCTGGGCCACCAGGTGACCGAGCTCGACGCGGCCGCCACCCGGGCCCAGATCAATTCGCCCATGTTCCTCGGCGGGACCTGGCTGCACGACACCTGCGCCATGGTCGACCCGGCCCGGCTGGCCCGCGGGCTGCGCCAGGCCTGCCTGGATGCCGGGGTCCGGTTCTTCGAGCACAGCCCCGTGGCGGCCCTGGGCGCCGACGGGAGCGCGCTGGCCCTGCGCACCGCCCACGGCCGGGTCCGGGCCGGGCAGGTCGCGCTGGCCACCGGGGCCTACCCGCCGCTGCTGCGCCGGGTCCGGAACTACTTCGTCCCCGTCTACGACTACGTCCTGGTCACCCGGCCCCTCACCACCGCCGAACTGAACTCCGTGGGCTGGGCCAACCGGCAGGGCGCGGCCGACAGCGGCAACCAGTTCCACTACTTCCGGCTCACCGCGGATCACCGGATCCTGTGGGGTGGCTACGACGCGGTCTACTTCCCCGGCGGCACGGTCGGCGGCGGTCACGACCAGCGCCCGCAGACGTTCCTGGCCCTGGCCGAGCACTTCTTCGCCACGTTCCCGCAACTCGAAGACGTGACCTTCGACTATCGCTGGGGTGGCGCCATCGATACCTGCAGCCGCTTCTTCGCGTTCTACGGCACCGCCTACCGGGGCCGGCTGGCCTACGCCTGCGGGCACACCGGGCTGGGGGTCGGAGCCAGCCGGTTCGGGGCCAACGTGATGCTCGACCTGCTGGGCGGCCAGCCCACCGAGCGGACCAGCCTGCAGGCCGTGCGGTCGCGCCCGGTGCCATTCCCGCCCGAGCCCGCGCGCACCGCGGTCGTCCAGCTGACCCGGTCCTCGCTGGCCCGGGCCGACCGCGACGGCGGGCGGCGCGATCTGTGGCTGCGAACCCTGGACCGGCTCGGCCTGGGGTTCGACTCCTAGCGTTTACCGGCGCATGAAATGCTCGCGTCGGAGCACAGTCAGTCGGAGCACAGTCAACGGGGCGGTTCCGGACCAAGGACCCGGCCGAAGGAGGAGACCATGGCCGTGACGCCGCTACGGGAGCGGAAGGCGTGGCAGGCGCTGGAGCGCCACTACGAGGAGATCGCCGGGCGGCACCTGCGTGACCTCTTCGCCGAAGATCCCGGGCGAGGCGAACGGCTGACCGCGGAGGCGCCCGGCCTGTACCTCGACTACTCCAAGAACCGGGTCACCGACGAGACCCTGCGGCTGCTGCTCGAGCTGGCCGAGGAGTCCGGGGTGCCCGAGCGCCGGGACGCCATGTTCCGCGGCGAGCACATCAACGTGTCCGAGAACCGGGCCGTGCTGCACGTCGCGCTGCGGATGCCGGCCGGCACCGAGCTGGTCGTGGACGGCCAGGACGTCGTGGCCGACGTGCACGAGGTGCTGGGCCGGATGCGGGACTTCTCCACCCGGGTCCGGTCGGGGGAGTGGACCGGGTACACCGGCCAGCGGATCCGCAACGTGGTCAACGTCGGTATCGGCGGCTCGGACCTGGGGCCGGTCATGGCCTACGAGGCGCTCAAGCACTACAGCCAGCGCGACATGACCTTCCGGTTCGTGTCCAACGTGGACTCCACCGACTTCGTGGAAGCCACCCGGGACCTGGACCCGGCCGAGACGCTGTTCATCATCTCCTCCAAGACCTTCACCACGCTGGAGACGCTGACCAACGCCCATTCGGCCCGGGACTGGACGGTGGCCGCGCTCGGCAGCGAGGACGCCGTGGCCAAGCACTTCGTGGCCGTGTCCACCAACGCCGAGAAGGTGCGCGAGTTCGGCATCGACACCGCCAACATGTTCGGGTTCTGGGACTGGGTCGGCGGCCGCTACTCGATGGACTCGGCGATCGGCCTGTCGGTCATGGTGGCCATCGGCCCGGAGCAGTTCGACGAGCTGCTGGCCGGCTTCCACGACATGGACGAGCACTTCCGCACCGCGCCGCTGGCCCAGAACCTGCCGGTGCTGATGGGCCTGCTGGCCCTGTGGTACCGGGACTTCTTCGGGGCCCAGACCGTGGGGGTGATGCCGTACGACCAGTACCTCAAGCGGTTCCCGGCCTACCTGCAGCAGCTGACCATGGAGTCCAACGGCAAGCACGTCACGCTGACCGGCCAGCACGTCAACTACGACACCGGCGCCGTGTACTGGGGCGAGCCCGGCACCAACGGGCAGCACAGCTTCTACCAGCTCATCCACCAGGGCACGGTGCTGATCCCGGTCGACCTGATCGGCTTCGGCAAGACGCTGAACCCGCTCAGCGACCACCACGACAAGCTGTCGTCCAACGTCTTCGCCCAGGCCCAGGCGCTGGCCTTCGGCCGGACCGCGGAGGAGGTGCGGGCCGAGGGCACGCCCGAGAACGTGGTGCCGCACAAGGTCATGGAGGGCAACCGGCCCACCAACACCCTGCTGGCCGAGATCCTCACCCCCCGGGTGCTGGGGTCCCTGGTCGCCCTCTACGAGCACAGCGTGTTCACCCAGGGGACGATCTGGGATATCGACTCGTTCGACCAGTGGGGGGTCGAGCTGGGCAAGGTGATGGCCCAGCAGATCATCCCCGAGCTGGAGAGCGAGCAGGAGCCCGAGCTCAAGCACGACTCGTCCACCAACACGCTGATCCGCCGGTACCGGGCGCTCAAGAACCGCTGAAGCTGAAGAGCAAGGAACGGGAGCTGACTTCGATGGCAACTGACAAGCCAATGCAGCTGGGCATGATCGGGCTGGGCCGGATGGGCGCCAACCTCGTCCGCCGCCTGATGCGCGACGGCCACCACTGCGTGGTCTACGACATCAGCGCCGACGCGGTGAAGGAGCTGGAGGGGGAGGGGGCCAAGGGTTCCACCGACCTGGCCACGTTCGTGAACATGCTCGAGACGCCGCGCAACATCTGGCTGATGATCCCGGCCGGCATCGTGGAGAAGACCCTGGACCAGCTCAAGCCGCTGGTCGCGGCGGGTGACACCATCATCGACGGCGGCAACTCCTACTACCGCGACGACATCCTCCGGTCCCAGGGGCTCAAGCCCGATGGCATCAACTGGGTGGACTGCGGTACCAGCGGCGGCATCTGGGGCCTGGACCGCGGCTACTGCCTGATGATCGGCGGCGACGACGAGCCGGTGGCGCGGCTGGACCCGATCTGGAAGACCATCGCGCCCGGCAAGGGCATGGTGCCGCCCACCCCGAGCCTGGACGACAGCCAGAGCACCGCCGACCAGGGCTACCTGCACTGCGGTCCGCCCGGGGCCGGGCACTTCGTCAAGATGGTCCACAACGGCATCGAATACGGCATGATGGCCGCGATCGCCGAGGGGCTGTCCATCATCGAGCACGCCGACATCGGCGACCACATGGACGAGATCGACGCCGAGACCACCCCGCTGCGTGATCCGTGGGCCTACAAGTACGACATCAACGTGGCCGACGTGGCCGAGGTGTGGCGCCGCGGCTCGGTGATCAGCTCCTGGCTGATCGACCTCACCGCCGACGCCTTCGCCAAGTCGCCCGACCTGAGCGACTACAGCGGCCGGGTGTCCGACTCCGGTGAGGGCCGCTGGACGGTGGAAGCCGCCATCGACACCGGCGTGCCCGCCCCGGTCATCTCCTCCGCCCTGTACGAGCGGTTCGAATCCCGCGGCGACGGCAAGTTCACCGGCCAGGTGCTCTCGGCCATGCGTTCCGGCTTCGGCGGCCACCAGGAAAAGAAGGCCGACTGACCCCGACCGCACCCGCCCGGACCCCGGACAACCGTTTGCGCCCCATTTACCACAATAATTTACTGGTAAATGGGGCGATTCCCTCTTGCTCTCTCATGTCAGCTGACGGAATCTGATCGAGGACACGGGGGCGGCGGGGGCTGTCCCCTATGGATGGGAAAGGGGACGCGATGACCGCGTCAGCAAGCATCAGCCGTCTGTCGAGAGGCCGTTGGCGGGCCCGGGCCCTGGCCGCCGGAGTGGCGGGCGCGGGACTGGCCGCCGCACTGGTGGCCGGAGCCACCTCGGCCGGGGCCGCCGTGGCGGCCGCGCCCGCCGGGGGCGCCGCGCCCGGCGCCGTGTATGTGGGCAACAGCCTGGTCATGGCCTACACCGGCACCGACCGCACGGTCACGGTGAAGAACCTGGGCAGCGGCGGGGCCACGTTCAACGTGGGCGGCAACCTCACCGCCGCCCCCTCGCTGGCCCCCAGCGGCAGCGACGTGGTGATCTTCGGCCCCGGCTCCAACCACGCCATGTTCTACAAGGTGTGCACGCTGACCGGCAGCTGCTCGGGCTGGGTCTCGCTGGGCGGCTCGGTCACCTCCAAGGGGGCCGCGGTGTTCCAGGGCCCGAACGTCGTGGACTACTCGGTCTACGCCCGCGGCGGTAACGGCGCCGTGTGGGGCCGTACCCACACCACCGCGGGCTGGAGCGCCTGGCGGTCCTACGGCGGCAGCCTGCTGGCGGGCACCGGCCCGGCCGCGGCCGACCTCAACGGCACCTACCTGCTGGTGGTGGGCACCAATGGGCAGCTGTACCTGGCCCACGCGGGCGTGACCGGGTTCGGCGCGGTCGGCGGGCAGACCACCGCCAGCCCCGGGCTGGCCGCGACCGCGGCGCCCACCGGCGGCCAGGCCGCGCTGGTCGGCGTGGCCCGCGGTTCCAACGGGGCCGGGTTCTACCACCGGTTCCTGTCCAACTCGCCGGGCTGGCATTCGCTGGGCGGCCACTGGAACTCGGGCCTGACCGTGGCCGGGCTGGCCGGCACGACCACCACGACCACGCTGGGGCTGGGCACCGACAACAACGTGTGGGCCGGCACCCAGTCCTGGGCCACCTACCCGCCCAAGCTGTTCGCCTTCATCAAGGAGACCTGATCTGAACTCAGAGTGACAGGTTGCAAGCCCGGGGCCCAGCCCCGGGCTTCTTCCGTTCCCGCAGGTCAGCTTGGTCATGGGGAGGGCTCCCCTTGCCGGGCCGGCCGCCTGCGAACGAGGCTGGCCGAGCAGGAGGCGGCGGGGGCCGTCTCCACGGATGGGAAGGGGACGCGATGATCGCGTCAGCAACGACCAGCCGCCGGCCGCGAGGCCGATGGCGCAACCGGGTTCTGCTCGCGGCAGCGGGGGGCGCGGGCCTGACCGCGGCCCTGGCCGCCGGGGCCACCACGGCCGGGGCGGCAGTAGCCGCGGCCCCGGCTGCCAGTACCGCGCCGGGTGGGGTGTACGTGGGCAACAGCCTGGTCATGGCCTACACCGGCAGTGACCACACGGTCCAGGTGAAGGACCTGGCCAACGGGGTGACGTTCAACGTCGGCGGCAACCTGACCGCCGCGCCCGCGCTGGCTCCCAGCGGCAGCGATGTCCTGATCTTCGGTCCGGGCACCAACCATCAGCTGTACTTCAAGTCGTGCACGCTGGCCGGCAGCTGCTCGGGCTGGGTCTCGCTGGGCGGCTCGGTCACCTCCAAGGCCGGAGCGGTCTTCGAGGGGCCGAACGTCGCGGATTACGCGGTGTACGCGCGCGGCGGTAACGGCGCGGCCTGGGGCCGCACCCACACCACCGCCGGGTGGGGCGCCTGGCGGTCCGAAGGCGGCAACCTGCTGGCCGGCACCGGCCCGGCCGCGGCCGACCTCAACGGCAACTACCTGCTGGTGGTCGGCACCAACAAGCAGCTGTACCTGTCCGGGCCCGGCGAGGGCGCGTTCACGCCGGTCGGCGGGCAGACCACCGCCAGCCCCGGCCTGGCCGCGACCGCGGCGCCATCTGGCGGCCAGGCCGCGCTGGTGGCCGTGGCCCGCGGTACCAACGGGGCCGGCTTCTACCACCGGTTCCTGTCCAATTCGCCGGGCTGGCACTCGCTGGGCGGCCACTGGAACTCCGGGCTGACCGTGGCCAACCTGGCTGGCACCACCACCACGACCACGCTGGGGCTGGGCACCGACAACAACGTGTGGGCTGGCACCCAGTCCTGGGCCACCTACCCGCCCAAACTGTTCGCCTTCGTCAAGGAGACCTGATCTGACCTGATCCAGGGCTAGCGGAAAGAGCCCGGAGAGCTCAGCTCTCCGGGCTCTTATTTCATTGCTATCGAAGGTTGCGTGGTGACTCTGGCCGGTCAGACGGTGGGCAGCTTGCTGGTCAGGGCCATGGTGTCCGGGGACCGGGGGGCCGGGACGGCGCGGGCGGAGCCCCTGGCCGGCAGCCGCTGCAGATCCTCGGCGGTCAGCTCGCCGGTGGAGATCAGTAGCGTGGCCAGTTCCTCCAGGGCCCGCGGGCCCCGCAGCCCGGGCACGCCCAGCCGGGCGTAGCGCTCGCGGATGTTCTCGCACCGCTTGACCACGGCGTGCTGGCCCCAGCCGATGCGCTCGGCGGCCTCCCGCGCGGTGCACGGGGTCGCCTCGCCGGGGTAGCGCCAGATCAGGTACTTCTCGAACCGGGCGGCCAGAATCAGCCGGTCCGAGTCGGACAGCCTGGGCCGGGCCCGCACGCTGGTGATGGCGCGCGAATCGGTGGCCGCCGCGGCCAGCGGGCGCGCTTCGGGCTCGTCGCTGTCGTCCGGCAGCCGGACCAGCAGCGAGTAGTTGCCCTGCCCGCCGGCCAGCCGGAGCTTGGCGTGCCACTGCTGCAGCGGCAGGGACAGGCCCGGCGGCAGGTCGGCCCGGAAGCCGCGGTCGCCGGTCACGAACAGCAGGCAGGCGTGACTGTCGTTGTGCACCCACCAGATGCCGTCGTGGCAGCGCAGGCTGCCCGCGGTCCGGGACAGGCCCCGGTCGGCCGCGTCCAGCACGATCGTGCACTTCTTGGAGCGGCCGAACGTCAGCGTTTCCCCCGGCTGGACCCGCCATGAGCGCGGGCCGTACATCACGATCAGCGGCTCTTCTGTCCGGTCTTCGGCTGTTTCCCCGTTTTCAACCACAATACGTAGACTCTCCAGCCCTCCGTTTGGTTGGCAACTCATTTCCGGCCGGTGAGGCCGGCTGGGGGCCGGGCCGGCCGGGGGAGGGGAGCGCTCCCCTTGCTGGGGTTTGGGCGGTATTGCACTCTGAAGCGGTCAGGACGGCGGGGGCCGTCCACTAAACACCAAGGGGGACGCGATGTTCGCGTCGAAGTACACTCGGGCGCTGTCCGCTCTGCTGGCCGCGGGGGCCACCGCCGGACTGGTCAGTACGGCCGCGTCGGCGGCCACCACGCCCAGCCCGGCCGCGGGGATCGCGCCGGGGGCGGCCGTGGTCGGATCCACCCGCGTGGTCGGTTACACCGCCACCGACGGCTCGGTCCAGCTGAAGAACCTCTCCACCGGGGCGGTCACCCCGGCGGGCGGGCACCTGGTCAGCGCGCCGCAACTGTTCGCTGTCGGCAGCACGCTGCTCATTTTCGGGCAGGCCGGCAATGACCAGCTGATGGAGACCAGCTGCACCCTGATCGGCGGCTGCGGCGCCTGGACGTCGCTGGGCGGCCGGATCACGGCCAAGCCGTCCGCCGCCGTGTCCGGCCCGGCCGCCGAGCAGTATTCGGTCTACGCCCGCGGCCAGGACAGCGCGGTCTGGACCCGCCAGCACACCCAGTCCGGCTGGGGCGCCTGGCACTCGCTGGGTGGCCAGTTGCTGCACGGCACCGGTCCCGCCGCCGCCTACGTGACCTCCGACGGTCCCTACGTGATGGTGGTCGGCGAGAACCAGGAGCTTTACCTGCAGGGCCCGGGGCAGACCGGCTTCACCGCCGTCGGCGGCCGCACCAGCTCGACCCCGGCCCTGAACGCTGACCCGGATGCGCAGAACGTGCCCGCGGCCCTGGTCGGTTTCGCCCGCGGCACCGACAACGCCGCCTGGTACCACCGCTTCAACGCCAGCGCCCCGGGCTGGCACAGCCTGGGCGGGCGCCTGACCACCGGGCCGGCCGCCTTGCTGCGGGTCCAGGCCACGATCCCGGAGAACGACGTCTACGCGCTCGGCACCGACAACCAGATCTACGAGAACATCGTCGACTGGGGCGCGGCGACCCCGGGGGTGAGCGGCTGGCACCTGGCCGGCTGAGTCACTGGCTGAGCCAGGAGTCAGCCGATCGGAGCCCGGGGCCACCCGCCCCGGGCTCTCGTGTGTCCGGGCCGCCCTTCTAGGGTGGCGGTGGGAACGCGCTGCTTCCCCATCCTCGGGAGGATCGATGGCACTTGACGAAGCGACCACCGCGCGGCTGAAGGACGCCCTGGCCACCGTGGTCGTGATCCCGGTGACGCCGATGCGGCCGGACGGCAGCATCGAGTGGGGCACCTACACCGACCTGATCCGCCGGGTGGTGGACTCCGGGATCACCGTGATCACCGCCAACGGCAACACCGGCGAGTTCTACGCCCTCACCCCGGCCGAGGCCCGGCAGGCCACCGAGCAGGCGGTCCGCGGCGCGCACAGCGAGACCGGCATCGGCGGCCACGCCGACGTGCTGGTGGGCGTGGGCCACGATGTCGCCACCGCCATCGACGCGGCCCAGCACGCCCAGCAGGCCGGGGCGCAGATGATCATGATTCACCAGCCGGTCCACCCTTATCAGTCGGCCGCGGGCTGGGTGGACTACCACCAGGCCATCGCCGACGCCGTGCCCGGCCTGGGCGTGGTCCTCTACGTGCGCAGCGAGCAGGTCACCGGGGCCCAGATCGCCGAGCTCGGGACCCGCAGCCCCAACGTGATCGGGGTCAAGTACGGGGTCAGGGACGCGGCCCGGTTCGGCGCGGTGGCCCGGGACGCCGGCCTGGACCGGTTCACCTGGCTGGCCGGGCTGGCCGAGCCCTACGCCCCCGGGTACTGGGCCTACGGCGCCCGCGGGTTCACCTCCGGGCTGGCCAACGTCAGCCCGTCCCTGTCCCTGTCCCTGCTGGGCGCGCTGCGGGACGGCGACCAGGCCGGGACCATGGACAGCTGGGAGCTGATCCGGCCGTTCGAGGACCTGCGCGCGGCCAGCGCGTCGGCCGACAACGTCAGCGTGGTCAAGGAGGCCCTGGCCCAGATCGGCCTGTGCGGCCGGGACGTGCGGCCGCCCAGCCGGGTGCTGCCCAAGGAGGCCCGTGACACCGTGACCGACATCCTGCGGTCCTGGAGCCTGGACCCGGCTGAGGGCCCGGCGGAGGTCCAGCCGTGACCAGGACCCCCGAGCAACTGCGCAGCCACGGCTGGTTCGGCAGCGACCGCATGTCCGGCCTGCGGGCCTTCGGGCACCGGTCGCGCATGCGCCAGCTGGGCGTGGCTCCCGAGGAGTACGCGGGCAAGCCGATCATCGCCATCCTCAACACCTGGTCGGAGATGAACGGGTGCCACATGCACCTGCGGGAGCGGGCCGCCCAGATCAAGCGGGGCGTGCTGGAGGCGGGCGGTTTCCCCATCGAGTTCCCGGTGGCCACGCTGTCGGAGTCGTTCCAGAAGCCGACCCCGATGATGTACCGGAACCTGCTGGCCATGGACGCCGAGGAACTGCTGCGGTCCTACCCGGCCGACGGCGCGGTGCTGATGGGCGGCTGCGACAAGACCACCCCGGCCCTGCTGATGGGCGCGGCCAGCGCGGGCCTGCCCGCCATCTACTTCCCGGCCGGCCCGATGCTGCGGGGCAACTACCGGGGCCGGACCCTGGGCAGCGGCACCGACCAGTGGAAGTTCTGGGACGACGCCCGCGCCGGGCTGATCGGCGACTGCGAAATGGCCGACCTGGAGTCCGGCATCGCCCGGTCGCCCGGGCACTGCATGACCATGGGCACCGCGTCCACCATGACCTCGGCCGCCGAGGCGCTCGGCATGACCATGCCCGGGGCGGCCTCGATCCCGGCCGTGGACTCGGCCCACTACCGGATGGCCGCGGCCACCGGCCAGCGCATCGTGCAGATGGTCTGGGACGACCTGCGGCCCGCCGACATCCTGACCCGGGCCGCGTTCGAGGACGCGGCCGCCACCGTGCTGGCGCTGGGCGGCTCGACCAACGCCCTGATCCACCTGGTGGCCATGGCGGGCCGGGCCGGTGTGCCGCTGACCCTGGACGACTTCGACGAGATCTCCCGCCGGGTCCCGGTGCTGGCCAACATCCGGCCCAGCGGCCAGTACCTGATGGAGGACTTCTACTACGCGGGCGGGCTGCCCGCGCTGCTGGCCCAGCTGTCCACGGTGCCGGGGGCGCTGCACCTGGACCGGCCCACGGCCAGCGGCGGGACGTTCGGTGAGCAAATTGACGGAGCGGCCGTCTACAACGACGACGTGATCCGTGCGCCCGCCAACGCCCTGGCGGCCGAAGGCGGGGTGGCCGTCCTGCGCGGCAACCTGGCCCCGGACGGCGCGGTCATCAAGCACATCGCGGCCGAGCCCCGGCTGCTCAAGCACACCGGCCCGGCCGTGGTGTTCGACAGCTACACCGAGATGCAGAAGCGGATCAACGACCCGGCCCTGAACGTCACCGCCGACTCGGTCCTGGTCCTGAAGAACGCGGGTCCCAAGGGTGGCCCGGGCATGCCCGAGTACGGCATGCTGCCCATCCCCGACTACCTGCTCAAGCAGGGGGTCCGGGACATGGTCCGGATCTCCGACGCCCGGATGAGCGGGACCAGCTACGGGGCCTGCGTGCTGCACGTGGCGCCGGAGGCGTTCGTGGGCGGCCCGCTGGCCCTGGTCCGTACCGGCGACCTGATCACCCTGGACGCGGCCGCCCGCGAACTGCGGCTGGAGGTGCCGGACGCCGAACTGGCCGCCCGCCGGGAGGCCTGGCAGGCCCCGGAGCCCAAGTTCGAGCGCGGCTACGGCGTCCTGTTCACCGACCAGATCACCCAGGCCAACGAGGGCTGCGACTTCGCCTTCCTGGCCCGGGCTGGCCGCAACCCGGAAGCCAATCCCCGATAGCGTGAAGACGACGAAGGGATGCCGATGATTCAGGGGTTCAATCCGCGGACGGGTAAGCCGGCCGGGGAACCGGTGGCCGAGACGACCGAGGCCGAGGTGAACGCGGCCGTCGAAGCGGCCGCCGAGGCCCTGCCGGCCTGGGCGGCTCTGGACGACGAGACCCGCGCCCGCGCCCTGGAGGCCATCGCGGACGCGCTCGACGGGCACGCCGCCGAGCTGGTGGCCCTGGCCGACGAGGAGACCGCGCTGGGGGAGACCCGGCTGACCGGCGAGGTGGGCCGGACCACCGGCCAGTTGCGGCTGTTCGCCGGGGTGCTCCGGGACGGCGGCTACACCGACATCGCCACCTCCCCGGCCGGCGGCGGCATCCCCGAGATCCGCCGGATCAGCCACCCGGTGGGCCCGGTGGCGGTGTTCGCCGCGTCCAACTTCCCGTTCGCGTTCTCGGTCATGGGCGGCGACACGGCGTCCGCGCTGGCCGCGGGCTGCCCGGTGGTGGTCAAGGCCCATGAGGGCCACCCCGGCACCTCGGACCTGACCGCCCGGCTGGTGCTGGACGCGCTCGGCGCGGCCGGCGCCCCCGCCGGGGTGTTCGCGCTGATCCATGGGGTGGACGCCGGGCTGCGGCTGCTGAAGCACCCGGTCATCGCCGCGGCCGGATTCACCGGCTCGACCGCGGGCGGCCTGGCCCTGGCCGCGATCTGCGCCGAACGCGAGGTGCCGATCCCGTTCTTCGGCGAGCTGGGCGCGGTCAACCCGGTGGTGGTGCTGCCGGGCGCGGCCACCCAGCGGGCCGCCGACATCGCGACCGGCTACGCGGCCTCGCTCACCCTCGGCGCCGGCCAGTTCTGCACCAACCCCGGCCTGCTGTTCGTGCCCGACAGCGACCAGGGCCTGCGCAACGCCCTGGCCGACGCGGTCACCGAGTCCAGCGGGGCCCCGATGCTGTCGGAGCGGATCTACTCGGGCTACGAGGCGGCCCTGGCCGAGATCGAAGCCCATCCGGCGGTGACCGCGGTGGCCGCCGGGACCACCGGCGAGGGCCCGTGGGCCGCGACCCCGCGGCTGTTCTCGACCACGCTGGAGCAGTTCGCGGCCGACACCGAGGTGCTGGCCAAGGAGCGGTTCGGGCCGGCCGGGCTGGTCATCACCTACCCCTCGGCCGAAGAACTGCTGCCGGTGCTGGCCCAGCTGGAGGGCAACCTGGTCGGCAGCGTGCACGGCGACGAGGACGACCGCGCCGACCTGGCCACCGCGAGTCAGGTCATCGCGGTGTTCGAGCGCACCGTGGGCCGGATCGTGTGGAACGGCTGGCCCACCGGGGTGGCCGTGAACGCGGCCCAGCATCACGGCGGCCCCTACCCGGCCACGACCGCGCCCCTCTTCACCTCGGTCGGGTCGGCGGCCATCCGTCGCTGGCTGATCCCCGTGGCCTACCAGGGGCTGCCCGACGGTCTGCGGCCCGCCCGGCTGGCGGCCCAATCGACGGAGCACTGAGCCGGTGGCCGTCGCCGCCTACCTGTACCCGTGGGACGTGGACGGCGACCCGGC
>DASXJM010000133.1:0-7779 GCA_036497405.1 Streptosporangiaceae bacterium
GGATCGGCCCCGGCGTCTCCGTGCTCGACCTGTGCTGCGGAGTGGCCGGCCCGGGCCGGATGATCACGGCCGCGTCGGGCTGCCGCTACCTGGGTGTCGATCAATCTGCCACCTCGCTGACCACCGCCCGGCAGCGGGCCGGGGAGCTTCCCTGCCGCTTCGAGCAGGCTCACCTCCCGCCGCTGCCCGCGGGCCGCTTCGAGGTGGTGTTCCTGCTGGAGACGATGCTGGCTTTCCCCACCAAGGATGCCTTGGTGGAAGAGGTTGCGCGCACGCTGGAGCCGGGCGGCCGGTTCGCGTTCACGATCGAGGAAGGCCGACCGCTGACCGGGCCGGAGCGGTCCCGGATGCCCGCCGCCGATACCGTCTGGCCCGTGGAGTTGACGGAAATGACGGACCTGCTGGGCCAGGCGGGGCTGGCCGTGACCTGGCAGCGGGAGTACAGCTCGGCCCACCGGGTGGTGGCGACCGCGCTGCTTCGCTGTTACCGGGCTGATTCGGCTCAGATCGCCGGCCAGATCGGGGCGCAGGCCACCGCCGAACTGATCGCCGCCCACCAGCTGTGGAGTGACTGGCTCGGCCGTGGGCGGGTACGCAAGTTCGCGATGGTGGCCGAGAAACGATGACGAGCTCCGATCAGGCCGCGGCGGACTCCGGTTACGCCCGCTACCTGGCCGCGAAGACGACCGTGGATGACCGGGCGCTCAACCGGCATGTGCTGGCCGAGCTGCGTCGTCTCATGCCCGCCGGTGCGCCGCGGGTGCTGGAGGTCGGCGCCGGGCTGGGGACAATGGTGGCCCGCCTGCTGGACTGGAGCGTGGTCGGCGCCGGCGAGTACACCCTGCTGGATACGGATCGGCAGCTGCTGGATCACTCGCGCCGGTGGCTGCGCGACTGGGCGGCCGCGCGGGGCCTGCGCCACGACCCGCGGCCGGATGGGCTCCAGGTCGGCGAGCTGCGGGTGCGCCTGGTCGAGGCCGAGCTCGGCCGCTACCTGGAGACCGATCACGGGGGGCGGGCCGATGTGCTCATCGCCAACGCGGTGCTGGACCTGGTGGACGTGCCGGCCGTCCTGCCCGGATTGTTGCGGTTGCTGGTCCCCGGCGGCGTCTACTGGTTCACGATCAACTACGACGGCGAGAGCATCTTCGCGCCCGGCCACCCCCACGACGACCAGGTCATGCGGGCCTATCACCGCGACATGGACGAGCGCGTCCGTTACGGCCGGCCGGCCGGTGAAAGCCGGGCGGGCCGCCACCTGTTCCACCAGCTGCGGGCGGCGGGAGCACCGGCGCGGGCGGCAGGCTCGTCGGACTGGGTCGTGAGCGCCGGCCCGGATGGAAGCTACCCGGGCGATGAGGCTCATTTTCTGCGCAGCATCCTGAGCACGATCCAGGATGCCTTGCGGAGCCGCCCGGACTGGGTGGACCCGGCCGACCTGGCCGACTGGCTGACCGTGCGCGGCCGGCAACTGGCCACGGGCGAGCTGGTCTACATCGCCCACCAGCTTGATTTCGCGGGCCGCACGCCCAGCTAGCTCGCCCGGCGGGCGCAGGCCCCGCTAGCGCCGCTCGGCGGCGCGTTCAAGGCTCCGCGACAGGAGATCATGCCCGCCCCGCCGGGCCTTCGCGTTCAGGTAGGCGGCGTTGGCCTCGTTGAGGTGCAGGGCGGTGGGGATCTGCTTGGCGATCGTGATGCCCAGCCGAGTCAGCTGAGCGCCCTTGTCCGGGTTGTTGGTCAGCAGCGCGATGCGGCTGGTGCCGAGCGCGAGCAGCATCTGGGCCGCGCTGGTGTAGTCGCGTTCGTCGGCCCCGTGGCCGAGGGCGAGGTTCGCGTCGTACGTGTCCAGGCCACCGTCTTGCAGCGCGTAGGCGTCGAGCTTCTCGTACAGTCCGATCCCGCGTCCCTCCTGGCGCAGGTACAGCACGTACCCGCCGCGTTTGCTGATCCGCTCGACCGCTTCGCGTAGCTGCGGCCCGCAGTCGCAGCGCTGGCTGCCGAACACGTCACCGGTGAGGCATTCACTGTGCAGGCGCACCAGCGGCAGCCGGGCCGGGGCGGGCCGGCCCAGTTCGAGGGCCACGTGCTGCTGCCCGTCGGTCAGGCCGGTGAAGGTGACGGCCGTGGCCGTGGCCGAGTAGCCATCGGCAAACCGCAGCGGGATGCGAATACGCCGCCGGATCGCTGCCGCCGGGACCGCCCCGGTCACCGGGCGAGCCGTTCGGCCTGGCGCCAGGCCGGGGTCCGCACCGGCGGAGCCAGATCGGGCCGGACCGGTTTGGCCGGGTGTTCACGGCCGCGACGGCGGCGAACGTCGTCCGTCAGCAACAGGCCCGCACCGGGGGTGACCGCGATCAGCATGAGCACCGCGTAGAGGGTGGCGACCGTGACCCCGCTGGCCGCGCCGAGCCCGGCCGCGGCGAAGGCCCAGGCGGCGGCGCCCTCTCGCGGCCCCCAGCCGCCGACGTTCAGCGGGATGGCCGCGGCGATCTGGATGACCATCAGCAGCGCGATCAGTTCCCCCAGGGGAGCGGTGGAGCCGGCCATCCGGGCCGCGATGACAAACGTGGCCGTATGCCCGGCGACGACCAGCACCGAGGCCAGCATGAGCTGCGGCCACACGCCCCGGACCAGCAGGCCGCGGCGCAGGTCGGTGGCGATGGCCCGGGCGGCCCGGGCCGGCCGCGACCGGCCGAGACGGGCGGCGACGCTCACGACCAGCGCGGCGCATCCGACCACACCAACGAGGCCGGCCAGCACATAGGGCAGCGCGGGCCGGACCGGCGACGGTAGGGCCAGCAGCACGACCGCGGTCACCACGGCCTGGATGACCTGGCCGCACAGCCGTTCCCAGCCCACCGCGCGCACCCCCTGCGCGACGTCACCCGCGCGCCGGCCCTGGGTCACCGCCCGGTGCACGTCACCGAGAATCCCGCCCGGCAGTACGGAGTTGAGGAACAGGGACCGGTAGTAGGCACCGGTCGCGCGGGACAAGCCGATGTCAGTGCCGAGCGCGCGGGCCACGACCCGCCACCGCCAGGCCGAACACAGGGTGGTCAGCACGGTGAGCGTGACCGCGGCCGCGACCCCGGGCCAGGTGACCGCGCGCAGTCCGTCCTCGAACGGCGCCGCGCCCAGTTCCCGCCCGAGAAACCACAGCACGGTGACGCCCGCGACCAGACGCAGCAGCGCCGGGCCGAACCGACGGATGACCGGACCGATCCCGGCTGGAACTGAGGACAAGGACGTCACACCTGTTATACGGGCCGACTGAGCAAAGAGATCGACTGGACGGCTGCTGACGTTTTCGTGACCGCGCAAGCCAAAGCGACCGCCGATCCGTAGTACCCAACGAGGATGGTGGCGCCCAGGCCGTCGTCCCCACAAGGGATGTCAGCAGATGGTCACGAAATCGGAGGCGCAGTGTCCACCATTCAGCCGCCGGAGGTCCGGCCTGCCGACCAGCCCGCGGGCAAACCCACGGACGAGGTCGCGCAGCCCAGAATCTGGCTCGCGGCGCTCCTGGGGATGCTGGCCGGAGCCGGTCTGCTCGGCGTCGTGGCGGCCACGGCTGGCCTCGGCGTGGCCGGCTGGATCGCCGGTTTGGTCACCGGTTCGGCGGCGGCCGCGTTGCTGGTCACGGCCCGGGTGCGCAGCGACCGGCCGGCGATACTCCCGGCCGACTGGATCACCCTGACCCGGATGATGCTGATGGCCGGGGTCACCGGCCTGGTGGCCGACTCGTTCAGCCGGCCGCTGGCGGTCACCGCGCTGGTCACCCTGTCCGCGGTCGCGCTGGCCCTCGACGCGGTGGACGGGCCGGTGGCCCGCCGGACCGGCACCGCCACGCCGCTGGGGGCCCGCATCGACGGCGAGGCCGACGCCTTCCTCATCCTGGTCCTCAGCATCGCCGTGTCCCAGGATTACGGCGGCTGGGTGCTGGCCATCGGCGCCGCCCGCTACGTGTTCCTGCTGGCCGGCTGGCTGATCCCCTGGCTGCGGGCGCCGCTGGCCCCCCGGTACTGGCGCAAGGTCGTGGCCGCGGTCCAGGGCATCGCGCTGACCGTCGCCGTCTCCGGGGTGACCAGCCGCCTGGTCGGCATGATCGCGGTCGGCGTCGCGCTGCTGCTGCTGGCCGAGTCGTTCGGCCGCGATGTGGTCTGGCTCTACCGCGCCGGGGCCGGGCCGCGGGTCCGCCGGGCCGTCCATATCTCCGTGGCCACGCTGGCGGTCCTGGTCCTGTGGTTCGCTCTGGTGGCACCGGACCGCAGCTGGCAGTACTCCGCAGGCTATTTTGTCCGCGTCCCGGTAGAACTGCTGGTCCTGGTGGGGGTCGCGCTGGTGCTGCCGCCCTGGCCACGACGCATCGTGGCCACGCTGGCCGGGATCCTCACCAGCGTGCTGGCCTTCGACAAGATCCTCAACATCGCCATGTGGGAGGAGGTCGATCGGGCGTTCAACCCGCTGAGCGACTGGAGCAGTGTCCGGCCGGCCGCGGGCGTGGTCCGCGACGCTATCGGCACCACGCTCACCAACGTCGTGTTCGTCGCGATCTGGATCGGCATCGTTCTGCTCGTCGCCGCCATCACCGCGGCCACGATTCATGTCACCGCCGTGGCCGCCCGGCACCGCCGCAACACCGTTCGCGGCCTGGTCGCCGTCACCGCCGCCTGGGGACTGGCCGCGGGCCTGTCCCTGCAGTTCATTGCCGGGTCCCCGGTCGCCTCCACCAGCGCCACCGCGCTGGCCGCCTCGCAGGTGCGGGCCTACCACTCCGCGCTCAGCGACCCGCGTCGTTTCACGCAGGCCACCCGAGCCGCCGACACCGAGTCCACCGTCCCGGCCGCGAACCTGCTGACCGGATTGCGCGGCAAGGACGTCGTCATCGCCTTCGTCGAAAGCTACGGGCAGACCGCCGTCAAGGGAACGAGCTTCTCACCGGGCATCGACTCGGTCGTGAGCCAGCAGAACGGCAAGCTGACCCGGGCCGGATGGTCCACGCAGAGCGCCTGGCTCACCTCCCCGACCTTCGGCGGGATCAGCTGGCTGGCCCACTCCACCCTGCAGTCCGGGTTGTGGGTCAACAGCAACCAGCGCTACAGCGAGCTCCTCAACAGCCAGCGGTTCACCCTCAGCGACGCCTTCAAGAAGGCCGGCTGGCACACGGTCGCCGACGACCCCTCGGACAATACGACCTGGAAAGCCGGCACGTACTTCTACCACTACGACCAGACCTACAGCCGGCTCAACGTCGGGTACCAGGGCCCGACCTTCAGCTACTCCTCCATGCCCGACCAGTACACCCTGGCCGCGTTCCAGCGGAATCAGCTCGCCCCGGGCCACAAGCCGCTGTTCGCCGAGATCGATCTGACTTCCTCGCACATTCCGTGGGCCCCGTTGCCGCACATGGTGCCCTGGTCCCAGGTCGGCGACGGCTCGATCTTCCAGGCCCAGCCCGCGGAGAGCGAGTCCCCGGCCCAGGTCTGGCGCAGCACCGACACCGTGAAGCAGTTCTACGGAAAGTCGATCCAGTACACGATGACCGCCCTCACGTCCTGGGTCACCGAGGTCAACAACCCGAACCTGGTCTTCATCGTGCTCGGCGACCACCAGCCCCACACCGCGGTCAGCGGCCCCGGGGCCACCCACAATGTGCCGATCTCGATCATCACCCGCGCCCCGTCGGTCCTGAAGCAGATGTCCTCCTGGCACTGGCAGAACGGGCTGCTGCCCTCGCCCAGCGCGCCGGTCAAGCCCATGGACGCGTTCCGCAATCAGCTTCTCAACACCTTCAGCGGCAAAACCCCGGCTACGGTGAAGGGGACCTCCGGGCGGTGACGCTATGACATTGGGCTGGGACAACCCCACGGCCGATCCCACCACCACCATTCTGCTGAGACACGGTGATACCCGGCTGTCACCGGAGCACCGCTTCTGCGGGCAGCGGGACCTTCCCCTCAGCGCCAGCGGCACGCGGCAGGCCAAGGCGGCCGCCTGCCGCCTGGCCGCTGGCGCCCCGATCGACGCCGTGGTCAGCTCCCCGCTGCAGCGGGCGGTCGACACGGCCGCCATCGCCGCCGCCGAGCTGGGCCTGACCACGGCCATCGACGATGACCTCCGGGAAACCGACTTCGGGGACTGGGACGGCTTCACCCTGGCTGAGATCCAGCAGCGCTGGCCCGCGGCCGTGGCCCGCTGGCGGCACGACCCCGAACAGCCCCCGCCGGGTGGCGAGAGCTTCGCCGACGCCGCCCAGCGGGTGAACCAGGCCTGTGACCGGCTACTGCGGGACCACAGCGGGCAGACCGTCCTGGTGGTGAGTCACATCAGCCCGATAAAGATCCTGCTGTGCCGGGCGCTGGGCGTCCCGCTCGGCACCGTTTACCGGCTGTATCTCGGCTCCGCCTGCATCAACAAGATCCAGTGGCACGGCCGCGAATTTGCCGCCGTCCACTGTGTCAACGACACCAGCCACCTGCCCTGACGCAGCGGCCCCTGACTCAGCGGCTCAGCCCGCGAGCCGGGCCCGGTAGCCGCCGAACGCGACCGGTGTCTCCCACACCCGGACCGCCAGCGTCTCGGCGCCGGCGGCGAGGACGGTGGGGGCGAGGCTGTCGTACACCCAGCGGGCGAACACCTCGACCGTGACCGCCTCGGCCTCGGCCGGGCGGATCTCCTCCAGGTTGCGGCCATCGACCCGGTCGGTCAGCTCGATCAGCGCCGCTTCCAGGACATCCAGATCGCAGACCATGCCCCGCTCATCGAGCTGCTCGCGGTCCACGACGACGTCGATCCGGTAGTCGTGATCATGGAGCTGCCCCTCCGGCCCGGGCATCCCCGGCATGATGTGGAAGGCACGGACGTTTCGGCTCAGCCCGACTTCACAGGTCACCGGCAGCACTCCTGTCGTAGTTGAGAACGGCATGCATCAACCCGGGTTTCCCCTGGTCCACGGCCCGGAACGCCTCGGCGGCAGCACCGAAGCCGAAGACGTCGGTGCACAACTGCGCCAACGGTAGTTCGCTGATGAGGGCCACGGTCTCCTGGCGGCGCCGGGCCCGGGTCCAGGTCCCGGACTGGCGGGCGGGCACGGTGGAGACCTGGGTGCTGCGGATGGTCAGCCGCCGCCGGTGGAAGGCGCCGCCGAGCGGCAGCACCACGGGTTTGGTGCCGAACCACGACGCGATCAGCAGGGTCCCCTCGTGGGCCAGCATGGCCAGCGCCGTCGCCGGCGCATCGGGGTTGCCGCTGGCGTCGATGATCAGCGGAACCTCCTCGCTCCCGAGTTCCGCCGGGGCCGCGGCGGGGACACCGAGGCGGCCGGCCAGGGCGCGCCGCCACTCCTGCGGCTCGGCCAGCAGCGGCCGCCACCCGGCCCGCTGCAGCAGCAGGCCGGTCAGGAGCCCGAGGACGCCCGCGCCGAGCACGACGACCCGGTCCCGATAGCCCTCCCCGGCGTCCAGGGTCACCTGCAGCGCCGTCTCGACCAGGGGGAACAAGGTGGCGGCGGCGGGATCGACGGCGGGCAGCGGGACCAGTTCACTCACCTGGGCCGCGAACACGTCCTGGTGCGGATGGAACGCGAAGACCCGCTGACCGGACTCCACCACTTCGCCGACACAGGCGTACCCGTAGGCGAAGGGATAGGAGAAGGTGCCGCCGAGCGCGTCGATCGTGTCGTCCAGCGCCAGGTCGGCCGGGATCTCGCCCCGGTACACCAGCCGTTCGGTGCCGCCGCTGATGCCGGAGCTCAGGGTACGGACCAGGACCTCACCGGGG
>DASXJM010000134.1:0-4575 GCA_036497405.1 Streptosporangiaceae bacterium
GGACCTGCACTGGGCCGACCCGGACACCGTGGCCCTGATGGAGTACCTCGGCGAGCACCTCGACGGTGAGTCGCTGCTGTGCGTGGTCACCCTGCGCGCCGACCGGCCGTCGAACGCGCTGGCCGTGGCCCGCCGGCAGCGCGGCCGCCCCGGCGTGGTGACCCTGGCCCTGGACCGGCTCAGCGACGACGACATGGTCCGCATGGCCCGGGCCTGCATGCCAGACGCGGCCCCCGAGCTGCTGCGCCGGGTGCAGACGTCGGCCGACGGCGTGCCCCTGCTGGTGGAAGACCTGCTGGCCTCGCCTGGGCTGCCGGCGTCGTTCGCGGGGACCATCCGCGAGCGGCTGGCCGGGTACAGCGGACCGCAGCGGGAGGTGATCGAGGCGGCCGCCATCCTCGGCCGCCACTTCGACTGGGAGCTGCTGTCCGCCGTGACCGGCCACGACGCGGCCCTGGTCGGCGAGACGCTGGAGCTGGGGGTCGGCCAGCTGCTGATGAGCGCGGACGGCGCCGCGTTCTGGTTCCGGCACGCGCTGACCCGCGACGCCGTGCTCGACACCATGCTGCCGCCCCGCCAGCGGGCGCTGGCCCGGGCCGCGCTCAGCGCGCTCGACACCGCTCATCCGCGGCTGGACGGAGACCGGCGCGAGCTGGCCGCCGAGCTGGCCAGCCGGGCCGGGGACCGCCGCCGGGCCGGGCTGCTGCTGAGTGAATCCGGCCGCCAGGCGCTGGCCGTGGGCGCACTGGCCACCGCCATCGGTACCTTGCGCCGGGCCGCGGACCTGCTGGAAGGCACCTCCGAGCGGGATCAGGCCGAGCTGGGCCTGGTCGAAGCGCTGGCCCTGGCCGGGCTGATCGAGGAGGCCGCGGCGGCGGGCGGGCAGCTCATCACCCGGCTGGGCCGCGAGGCGCCGGAGCTGCGGACCGAGGTGCACCTGCGGCTCAGCCAGGCGGCGGTGACCGCGTCCCGCTGGCAGATGGCCAACCATCACCTGGGGGCGGCCCGGCGCGTGGCCGGAGCCGATCCGTCGGTGGGCATCCGGGCCCGCACCGAGATCCTCGAGGCCGAGGTGACCTTCGCCGAAGGCCAGCTCGATGAGGCGCGGCGGCTGGCCGAGACGGTGCTGGCCGCCGACGGGGTCGCGGCCGAGGTCCGCTGCCACGCGCTGGAGCTGGTCGGGCGGAGCCACCGGCTGCGTGATCTGGGCGCGGCCCGGGCCGCGTTCGAGCGGGCGCTGGTCACGGCGGAGACCGCGCGCCTGCCGCTGTGGCGGCTGCGGGCCCTGCACGAGCTGGGCACCATCGACATGTTCGACCACGCCGGGACCGAGCGGCTGGCCGAGGCGCGGCGGGCCGCCGAACGCATGGGCGCGCTGATCACGCTGGCCATCCTGGATCTCCAGCTGGCCGCGGCCTTCACCTGCCGCTGGGACCTGGACACCTGCGACCGGCACGCCCGCGACGCGGTGGCCCTGGCCCAGCGGCTGGGCCTGCACCAGGTCCGGGCCAAGGCGCTGACCGTGCTGGCCGGCAGCGCCAGCATGCGGGCCGACGCCGAGGTCACCGAGCACTACGCGGCCCAGGCGCTGGCGGCCGATCCCGACGACCGGGCGGTGGAAGGCATCTGCTGGGCGGCCCGCGGCACCGTGCTGCTCCTGGCCGGCGACGGCGCGGCGGCGGTGGACCCGTTCAGCCGGGGCATGGACATCCTGGCCCGGCTCCCGAACGCGGAACCGGCCGGCCTGCGGGCGCTGTGGCCGCTGCTGCTGGCCGCGCGGCAAGACCAGCGGGCCGAGCAGGCGGTCAAGGAGGCCCGGCAGCTGGGAGTCGACGCCATCCGGATGAACCGCAGCGTGATCGACTACGCCGAAGCCATCCTGCTCGGGCGGGACGGCCAGCGGCAGCGCGCCACCGAACTGGCCGCGGCCAGCGACGCGGGCTTCACGAACTGCGAAAGCTGGGCCGAGCTGGCCCGGCTGTCCGCCGCCCCGGCCGCGTTCGACGACGGGTGGGGCGACCCGGTCCGGTGGCTGACCAGCGCCGAGCCTGGATTCGGGAACCGGGGCCTGGACCGGCTGGCCGATCGCTGCCGCGAGCTGCGCAAGCAGTCGCAGCCCAACCCCTGGCTGGCGGCCGGGGTCACGGCCCGGGAGGCCGACGTGCTGCGCCTGGTGGCCGACGGCCTGTCCAACAAGGAGATCGCGGCCCAGCTGCACCTGTCCCCCCGCACCGTGGAAAAGCACGTCGAGAGCCTGCTGCGCAAGCTGGGCGTGCGGACCCGGATCGCCCTGGCGGCAGCGGCCCGCAAAGCCCGGTAGGGCTCCTCCCCCGCCACTACGTAGTTGCTGGCGGTAGTTACGTATTCCCCCCGATGTGCCCGCATGGCCCGGGCTGCCACGCTGGCTACGCCAGCGAGGCCCGGGGGAGGCACCAGATGCTCGAAACGAGGAAGCAGATCGTGGCGGTCAGGAACATCGAGACGCCCGACGAGCGGCACGCGTCCGAACACGCCTCACTCGACGTGGTCAACCTGCCCGGGGTCACCATCGCCCGCACCGTGTACCAGCCGGGCTGGAAATGGTCGACCCACATGAAGCCGGTGGTCGGCACCGACGCCTGCCAGGCCGCGCACACCGGTTACGTCATCTCCGGCCGGTTCCACACCAGCATGGACGACGGCCGGGAGTACGACTTCGGCCCCGGCGACGCCCACGTGGTGTCGGCCGGGCACGACGCCTGGGTGCAGGGCGACGAGCCGTGCGTGGCCATCGACGTCGCGTTCACCGGGCGGGCCGTGGCCGGGCACGTTGGCCGCTGCCCGTGCGGGGTGGAGTTCCGGGTCGCCCGGGACGACCAGTTCGGGCAGCTGGTCGCGGCCATCCAGGAGCACGTGCGCAGCTCGCACGGGCACGAGCTCACCGCCCAGCAGGTGATCGCCGAGGTGACGGCATGACCCAGTGACTCCCACTGGGGGCCGGAGCAGCAGGAGGGGGTTGCTCCGGCCCCTGGGGGGCAACTCCTCCAGCTGCGCGTGCAGGGGCCGTGCAGGTGGAGTGAATGATACGGGGGACCGGTCAGCCACGGGGGCTGAGAGGGGCCGGTCAGCCCGATCGAGGTTGAGGGGCTAGATCGACATGTGCTCCAAGGACAGGTAGAGGCGGGCGGCCCAGGACACCGGGTCGCGGGCGAAATCGCGCTGGATGGCCCGGTGGTCCAGGGCGTTGTCCAGCGCGGCCATGATCATGGACTGGTCCAGGACCAGGTCGCGGTGGCCGACGGCGCCGGTGACCGGGTTGACGGCGTCGAAGAACCCGTTGCTGGCGCCGTACAGCCCGGGGTACCGGGTGCGCAGGGCCTGGATGTTGGCGAAGGCCTGCTGCGGGGCCACGTCCAGAGCCAGGAACGACGCGTGCGGGGTGACCACGTCCTCGGTGGCGCAGCCGTGGCACTGGGACAGGCCCAGGTTCGGGTGGCTGGCGGTGGCGCCGGCCCCGAAGTAGGGGAAGGTCAGCCCCTCCACGCCGTACCCGCCGTAGCCGCCGGTGTCATCGGCGGTGCTGGACGGCGACATCCCCCACACCGGGTAGCCGAGCTGCTGGGTGGCGTACCTGATCTGCACCTGGACGGTGCGAGCGTCGGCCCGCCCGAAGCTGTGCGGGCCCCAGGTGGTCTCGGGCACGACCTCGTTGGGCATCATCGCCTCGAACATCCCGCCCGAGTAGGTGGGGATGAAGGTCAGGTCCGAGCCGGGATAGGTGTAGTGGCCCTCCCAGACCGGGAACCGCTGGCCGGACTGCGGGTCGGTCCAGGTCTGCCAGGAACCGCCCATCGGCCACTGCCCCTGCCAGGAGAAGTCAGGGTCGGTGGCCTGGCAGTCGGCGAACGGGGCCGGCGGCGGCAGCTCCCGCCAGCTGCGCCACCACACGTTGCCGGGCATCTGGCGCAGGCCCATCCCGATGTAGGCGGAGATGCGGGGATCGCTGTAGAGGGCGCCGTTGTGGTAGTAGTGCGTCGCGTTGTCGCCCTGGCCGGGCGGGAACCCGGCGTAGTAGCCGCCGTACATCTGCCCGGTCGGCTGGTTCCCGGGGATGGCCGGGTTGGTGTTGCAGTGGGTTTCGGCGCCGTTGTCGTAGAAGATGCCGAAGTTCATCGGCGCGACCAGGCGGTCGGCCAGGTGGCGCAGGCCGGGCAGGGCCTCGCGGGCGACGATCAGGCCCGAAGCGTACCAGCCGTTGTCGACGTTGGAGAGGAACGAGCAGTTGTCGAAGGTGGGGGTGGGCTCGGCCGAGCAGTCGATGTCGCCGGGGTTCCGGATCGTGTCGCCGGTGGTGGTGTCGTACCACTGGTACAAGAACCCGTCGTAACGCTTGAGGTGCTGGATCTCGGTCAGCGTGGCTTCGGCCAGGTTGGTGGCCCGCGCGGTGCTGATCAGCCCGAGGTCGCGGGCGGCCACCACCGCCCACAGGTAGACGCCGATGTTGGCCGCCGAGGTGTAGCGGCCGTAGGTGGTGGGAGTCGTGGCGCCGCCGGCGTAGGTGAGGTTGTCGAGGGGCAGGTGGGTGGTGGGGTCGAC
>DASXJM010000135.1:0-19143 GCA_036497405.1 Streptosporangiaceae bacterium
TCGGCCAGTTCCCAGCCGCGGACCACCGCGGTGCCGGCCGGGCCGGGGTCGAACGAACCGCTCGCGAAGCAGTTGGCCCGGTCCAGTTCTTCCAGGTCAGGGTGGTTTCCTGGTAGGCCGGAGATGCAGCCGGCCGCGTCCAGGAGGGCCACTACGCAGCGCGCGGCCCGGATCGCGCTCACGCCGGGAGTGTCCAGCCGCCACCATGCCTGCTCACGCACGAAGTGCGCCACCATCGTTGCTCTCGTCACGAAGAGTGAGACTACTGAATACCTAGAGTGACTGAGACCGGGTTTCGTGATTACTCTCGGTGGGAACCGGAGCCCGGTAGCGGGTGAAGGCGGGCAGGGCCAGGCAGACCAGCCCGACCGCGCCGACGCAAAGCACGCCGCCGGAGACCAGCGCGAACCGGGACGTGGTGGCGCTGGCCACCGCGCCCGCGCGCAGCTGGCCCGCGGACGGACCGACCGCGTAGCTGAGCAGCTCGACGCCGGCCAGCCGGCCGCGCAGGGCGTCCGGGATGGTTTGCTTCCACAGCAGGTCGCGGAAGATGCCGCTGACCATGTCGGCCGCCCCGGCCACGACCAGGGTGATCAGGGCCAGCGCGATGTCCGGGGCCAGGCCGAAGGCCACGATGGCCAGGCCCCAGCCGCAGGCCGACAGCGCGATGGCCAGGCCGGGCCGGCGCACCCGGCTCATCCAGCCGCTCGGCACGGTGACAGCGAACGCGCCGATGGACGGGCAGGCGAACATCAGGCCCACCGCCCAGCTGGCGTGCAAGCTGACGGCCACGAACGGGAACAGGGCGGCCGGATAGGACATGGTCATCGCGGCCAGGTCGGCCAGGTAGGAGCCCATCAGCTCGGGGCGGCCACGGGCGTAGTGCAGGCTGGCCAGCACCCCGCGCAGGCCGGATGCGGGCGGGTGGTCCCCCGCGTCCGGGGCCGGGACGGGGCGCAGCAGCATCAGCAGGGCGAACGAGACCACGAAGCTGCCCGCGTCCAGGCCGTAGACCACGGCGGGACCGGCCCCGGCGGCCAGCACGCCGCCCAGCGAGGTACCGCCGATCACGCTGAGGTTCTGGGTACCGGACAGCAGGGCCACGGCCGCGGTCAGCCGCTCCGGGGGCACGACGCGCGGGATCGACGCCTCCACCGAAGGGCGCTGCAGCGCGGCCAGCGCGTTCATCACCGCCACCACCGCGTACAGCGGCCACAGCAGCGTCCGGGGCGCCAGCGAGTCGGCCAGCAGCGCCATGGCGCAGAGGCCGAGGGCCGCCTCACACCAGCGGATCACCCGGCGCCGGTCCAGCCGGTCGGCCAGGACCCCGCCGTACAGGGCGAACACCACCAGCGGGACCAGTTCGGCCGCGCCCAGCAGCCCGACGGCCAGGGCCGACCCGGTGAGCTGCTTGACCTGGACGACCAGGGCGACGTTGGTGGCCTCGGTGCCGAGCAGGGTGACCGTCCCGCTGCCGAACAGCACCCGGAAATCCCGGCTGGCCAGCGGAGACAAATCCATCCGCAGCGCCGACGCGCTCACCGGGCGGTCACCGGCGGCACGCTAGCAAGCCTGACCTGCGGGCGTCGATGTGTTTTCCGGCCCGGAGCGACCGGCTCACAGCCTTCTGAGGCCACACAGAGCCGGGCATCGGTCAGCCGTCAGTTCCACCGCTGACCCTGGCGGTAACGGGGACCGAGCCCCTGCGGGCCCCGGGAAAGGGAGGCACGCATGCTGCCCGGACGGGCCCGCCACAGCGCCGGAGGACAGTACGTGCCGACCCGATGCGGGCTGGCCGGGCCGGCTCCCGCCCGGCCGGCCCGCGATTCCGCCCACGGGCGGGGCCGCCACGAGCCGGAGAGCCCGGACGGGCCGTTCAGGTGTCGATACGGGACATGTCCAGCTCGGACGCCCCGCCCACGATGAAGTCGCGGCGGGGGGCCACCTCCGACCCCATCAGCAGGCTGAAAATGTCGCCCGCGACGGCGGCGTCCTCGATCCGGATCCGGCGCAGGGTCCGGTGCCGCGGGTCCATGGTGGTCTCGGCCAGCTGGCCGGCGTCCATTTCACCGAGGCCCTTGTAGCGCTGGATCGGTTCCTTCCACCGCTGGCCGCGACGCTCCATGTCCAGCAGCACCCGGCGCAGCTCGGCGTCGGAATAGGTGTACCGGTACTTGGCCTGGCCCTTGCGGGGGTTGGACAGCTCGATGCGGTGCAGGGGCGGCACGGCCGCGAACACCCGGCCCGCGTCCAGCAGCGGGCGCAGGTAGCGGTAGAACAGCGTGAGCAGCAGGGTCCGGATGTGGGCACCGTCGACGTCGGCGTCGGACATGAAGATGACCCGCTGGTACCGGGCCGCGTCCAGGTTGAACGCGGAGCCGGAGCCGGCCCCGATGACCTGAATGATGGACGCGCACTCGGCGTTCTTGAGCATGTCGGCCAGTGAGGCCTTCTGCACGTTGAGGATCTTGCCCCGGATGGGCAGCAGGGCCTGGAACTCGGAGCTGCGGGCCAGCTTGGCCGTGCCCAGGGCCGAGTCACCCTCGACGATGAACAGCTCGCTCCGGTCGTCGGCGATCCGGCAGTCGACCAGCTTGGCCGGCAGGGACGAACTGGCCAGGGCCGACTTGCGGCGCTGGTTGTCGCGGTGCTCGCGGGCCGCGATCCGGGCCTTGGCCGCCGAGATGACCTTCTCCAGCAGCGACCGGGACTGCTGCTTGGCGTTGCGGCCCTTGGCCTCGAAGAAGTCCTTGAGCCCGGCCGAGACCACCTGGGCCACGATGCGGGAGGCGGCCGGGGTGCCGAGCACCTCCTTGGTCTGGCCCTCGAACTGCGGCTCGGGCAACCGGACGGTGACGATCGCGGTCATGCCCTCGAGCACGTCCTCCTTGGTCACCGCCTCGTCGCCGTTCTTGAGCAGGCGGGCCCCGCGGAGCTGCTCGTTGAGCGTGCGGAGCAGGGCGCGCTCGAAGCCGGACACGTGGGTGCCGCCGTGCGGGGTGGCGATGACGTTGACGAACGAGCGGGTGGTGGTGTCGTAGCCGCCGGTCCACTGCAGGGCCACGTCCACGTCGAGCTGCCGTTCGACCTCGGTGGGGGTCATGTGGCCCCGATCGTCCAGGACCGGCACGGTCTCGGTGAAG
Organism: Streptosporangiaceae bacterium; assembly: GCA_036497405.1. Taxonomy (GTDB): domain Bacteria; phylum Actinomycetota; class Actinomycetes; order Streptosporangiales; family Streptosporangiaceae; genus Bog-532. The sequence continues at coordinate 3,144 of DASXJM010000135.1, forward strand.
TGGCCCGCGCCCTCCAGCCGCAGCACGTCGGTCACGGCCTCGCCGGACGCCAGGTGCTCGCAGAACTCGCTGATGCCGCCGTCGAAGCGGAACTCGACCTCACGCGGGCCCTTGGGGGTGGCGGGGTCGGTGAGGGTCAGGGTGGCCGTGGTGTCGGCGAGGCTCTCGGTGCTGCCGGGGTCGGTGGCACTGCCCGGGTCGGTGGTGACCGCCGGGCTGGCCTGGATCGGGGTGGTGAGGGGCGCGTCCGACTGGGCGGGCGGCCGTTCGTCGCGGATGTAGATGGCCAGCCCGGGCACCAGGTACGCGGTCTGCCGGGCCCGCTCGGTGATGGCGGTGAAGCTGAACCGGGCGTCGCGCACGAAGACCTGCTTGTCCGGCCAGAACCGGGTGCGGGTGCCGGTGACCTTCTTGGCCACCCGGCGCAGCTGGCGGAGCCCGGCCCGGCGGGTGAAGCTCGCGCTGGAGGTGGGGTCACCGTGGTCGGTGAACTCACCGGTGACGCCGCGCCGGAAGCTGGCCGCCCAGGTGTGGCCGCCCCGGTCCACCTCGATGTCCAGGCGCGAGGCGAGCGCGTTGACCACCGACGCGCCCACGCCGTGCAGGCCACCGGAGGCGGTGTAGGAGCCGCCGCCGAACTTGCCGCCCGCGTGCAGCCGGGTCATGACCAGCTCTACGCCGCTGAGCTTGGTCTTGGGCTCGATGTCGACCGGGATGCCGCGGCCGTTGTCGCGGACCTCGGCCGATCCGTCGGCGTACAGGATGACCTCGATGCGGGAGCAGTAGCCGCCCAGGGCCTCGTCCACCGAGTTGTCGAAGATCTCCCACAGGCAGTGCTGCAGGCCGCGGCCGTCGGTGGAGCCGATGTACATGCCGGGGCGCTTGCGCACCGCGTCCAGGCCTTCCAGGACGGACAGGTGCCGGGCGGTGTAGGCGTCGCCCTGCTGCCCCTCCCGGGTGGTTGCCGCGGACGAATCGGGGGCGGCGGCCAGCGTGGTCACGGGCGGCAGATCTCCTTCGGGCACAGGGCGGACAGATCAGCGTTAGAACAAAGTTGCGGGTCTCTCACCGCAGACTAGCCCGCCCCGGCCACTGATGTCCCCAGGCACGCCGCAACCCGGCTTCGCAAAGGGCTCATGACGGTGCATGGCACGCGCTGATGCCGTAATCGGCGGGGAACGCAACCCCTGATCGGTGTGATCTGCGGAACTGGTCTTTCGCTGTCGGCGTACGCGACGCCAGGAGGGGAAGGCTGACGGGTGGGTAAGTGTTGTGGTGAGCTGTAAGGACAGCAAAGATCACTAGCCAGCCGGATGCAGAAGTCCGGAGGCCCGAGGCGAGGAAGGCTACGTTGACCGGAGCTCTAGCCCCCACCCAGCCGCTCACGGCTGCGGACGTGTGCGACCGCTGCGGCGCCCAGGCGTACGTCCGTGTCATGCTCTCGAACTCTCTCGAGCTGATGTTCTGCGCGCATCACAGTCGCGAGCACGCCGAAGCGCTCGCGAAGGTGGCCAGCGAGATTCAGGATGAGACTCAGCGACTCTCGGAACCGTCCAACTAGGGCGTAGCCGGGGCCGACAATATCCGTGCGTCCCGAGCGCACGGTGCATAGCCAAGGCAAAGGAGCCGGACCAAGCTGATGCTCGGTCCGGCTCCTTCTTTTCCGTGCTGTGCCTAACGTGCTGTTCCTAGTCCAGGTAGTCGCGCAGGACCTGGGACCGGGACGGGTGCCGCAGCTTGGACATGGTCTTGGACTCGATCTGGCGGATACGCTCCCGGGTCACCCCGTAGACCTTGCCGATCTCGTCCAGGGTCTTGGGCTGGCCGTCGGTCAGCCCGAACCGCATGGACACCACGCCGGCCTCACGCTCGGACAGGGTGTCCAGCACCGAGTGCAGCTGCTCCTGCAGCAGCGTGAAGCTGACCGCTTCACCGGGCTGGATGGCCTCGGAGTCCTCGATCAGGTCACCGAACTCGCTGTCACCGTCCTCGCCGAGCGGGGTGTGCAGTGAGATCGGCTCCCGGCCGTACTTCTGGACCTCGATGACCTTTTCCGGGGTCATGTCCAGCTCGGCGGCCAGTTCCTCCGGCGTGGGCTCGCGGCCCAGGTCCTGCAGCATCTGACGCTGCACCCGAGCCAGCTTGTTGATGACCTCGACCATGTGGACCGGGATGCGGATGGTCCGCGCCTGGTCGGCCATGGCCCGGGTGATCGCCTGCCGGATCCACCAGGTGGCGTAGGTGGAGAACTTGTAACCCTTGGTGTAGTCGAACTTCTCGACCGCGCGGATCAGGCCCAGGTTGCCTTCCTGGATCAGGTCCAGGAACAGCATGCCGCGGCCGGTGTAGCGCTTGGCCAGGGAGACGACCAGCCGCAGGTTGGCCTCGAGCAGGTGGTTCTTGGCCCGGCGGCCGTCCTCGGCGATCCACTCCAGGTCGATCCGCGCATCGGAGGCCAGCCGCAGATCCTCGGCCAGCTTCTCCTCGGCGAACAGGCCCGCCTCGATCCGCTTGGCCAGCTCCACTTCCTGCTCGGCGTTGAGGAGCGGGACCTTGCCGATCTGCTTGAGGTAGTCCTTGACCGGGTCGGCGGTGGCGCCCGCCACCGCGACCTGGGCCGCGGGCAGGTCGTCATCGTCGTCGCCGAAGACGAACGTCTCGTCGTCGCCCTCGGTAGTCGTCTTGGCCGCGTTGTCGGCGGGCGCGGCGCTCTTGGCGTTGGCGGTGCCGTTGACGGCGGCGGCCACCGGGGCCGGGACCTTCTTGACGCTGGCCACGGGGCTGGCCGTGTCCTCGGCGTCGTCGGGGCCGTCGTCAGCTGGTTCGGCGGCGTCGCCGTCGCTGCTGCTGTCGGAGTCGTCGTCCTCGTCGATCACGACGGCGAGCGACTCGTTGATGTCCGCGTCGTCGACCGACAGCTCGTCGAAGTCGACCTCGTCACCGAGGTCTTCCGCGTCCAGGTCGACCACGGCCACATCGCTGGCGGGGCCATCCGCCGGGCCGTCGCCGTTCACGTGGCCATTCACCGCCGCCGGGCCAGATCCGTTCACGGCGGCTCCGTTGGCGGGAGCTCGCGTGTCCTGATCTGACGACGGCCGGGCGCGCTTCCGCGCCGCGGAGTCAGCGCGTACCACCACGGTCACCCCTTCCTTCGCTGGCTAGCAGCATGCGCGACCGCGAAGTGCGGCCCGCATGCCGGACTGGCGACCGGTACCGGCGCCTTTCCTGCGTGCATATGGCGAGAATCGGTCCTCCCGCGAGGGTCCGGATGCATGCACCAAGCTGGAAGACAGCACCAGCGTGCGCTGGGGACCGCCTGCACGTGACGCGCGAATGCAGCCCACCCGCCTCCCTACTCACACCACCATAGGTGGCGGCCGAGGATGACTTGTACATGACGACGCACGAAAACCCGCATTCGGGCGCTCGCACAGATGCGACGCATAGCGTCCGTCCACTATTCCCAGCGGGCCTCATTCCGTGTCTTCCCGCTCGCGTTCGGGGACATGCAGCACCAGCACCGTCACGTCGTCGTCCTGCTCGTGACCTGCGAGCATCGAATCCACGAGGTAGCTGAGCAGCCGCTCGGGATGGCCGACCACATTGCTGTGGGCGCGGGCAGCCACGGCGACCAGCTCATTCAGGCCGGAGTCCAGGCCACGCAGGCGGTTCTCGACCAGACCGTCGGAATACAGCACCGCGGTGCCGCCCGGCGGCAACCGGAACGGGTGCTGCTGCCGGGGGCTCGGCCAGCCCAGCGGGGTCCCGGCCTCGGTTTCGTCCAGGAACGGCTCGGTGCCGGGGCCGAGCCGCAGCATGGGCAGGTGACCGGCGTTGCCCATCAGCCCGTCGCCGGTCTGCGGGTCGATGACCAGGTAGGCCACGGTGGTGACCTGTTCTTCCAGCTCGGTCGCGCTGAACAGCCGGTCCAGCCCGGTCAGCACGGCCGCCGGGCGCGGGTCGGTCAGGGCCAGCGCGCGCAGCGCGTTGCGGACCCGGCCCATGCCCGCCGCCGCGGTCAGCCCCTTGCCCATGACGTCGCCGACCGTGATGGCCATCCGGCCGTCCGGCAGGCGGAAGCTGTCGTACCAGTCGCCGCCGATCTCCATGTTGCGGGTCACCGGCAGGTACCGGGCCTCCATGACCAGGCCCGGCACGATCGGCAGCTGGTCCGGGAGCAGGCTGCGCTGCAGCGTCTCGGCGGTGGTGTGCTCGCGTTCGTACATGGCGGCCCGCTCCACCGCCAGGGCGCACTGGCCGGCCAGCGCCTCCAGGAAGACCCGCTCTTCTTCAGTGATCTTCCGCGGGCGGCCGAACGAGAAGCGCAGGGCGCCCAGGGGCGCGCCCGCGGCCAGCAGCGGCAACCCGACCCAGGACCGCTCGTCCTCGCCCGCCACCGTCTCCAGCGGAGCGTCTTCCAGCAGCGCCCGCAGGGCCACGGTGTCCTCGGCCAGCACCGGACGGCGGGTGGCGATGGCCCGGGTCATGACCCCGGGGCTGTCGAGCAGGATGTCGCGGGTGGCGGCGGACTGCCCCGGCGGCATGCCGGGCGGGTTGATCACCCGCAGGCGGCCGCCGTCCAGCAGGGCCACGGCCGACCGCTGGGCTCCGATCGCGGTCCGGCCGACCTCGGTGATCACCTCGACCACCTGCTCGACGGTGAGCGCCTCAGCCAGCATGGAGGTGGCCTGCTGCAACCGCGCGGTGCGCAGGGCGGCCGCCGACAGCTGCTCGGTCAGCCGGCCACGCATCTCCTCGGCCTCGCGCTGGCCGGTCACGTCGGTGTTGGCGGCGACCCATTCGACGATCTTGCCGTCCCGCTCGATCGGGACCGCGCGCACGTCGTAATGGCGGTAGGAGCCGGCCCGGGTGCGGACCCGGTACCGGTCGTCGAAGGTCTTGCCCGAGGTCACGCAGGCCTGCCAGTCGCGCTCGACCCGGTCCCGGTCCTCGGGATGGACGGCGTCCAGCCAGCCGCGGCCCAAGTACTGCTCCGGGGTCTGGCCGGTGACGAAACGCCACTCGGGGCAGTCCTCGATGATGTCGCCGCCCGCGTCGGCCACCCACACCACCTGGGCGGCCCCCTGCACCAGCGACCGGTAGCGCTCCTCGCTGCGCCGGATCGTCTCCTCCGGCTGTCCCTGACCCTCCAGGGGCCGGGCGGCCACGTCCACCGCGATCAGCACCACCCCGCTGACCTCGCCGTGGGCGTCCCGGCAGGGGAACCACGACAGCGCCCAGCGCGCGCCCTGCTCGGACTCGAACACGGGCTGGCCGTCGGACAGCACCCGGCGCCCGGCGGACTCGGCCCGGGTGCCGAGGGCAGCCGGCCACATATCGGCCGGAGTCCGCCCGATATGCTCTTCCGGGCTCAGGTCGTGCATCCGGGCCAGCGTGTGGTTGACCCGGCGGAAACACAGGTCGGGGCCGAACAGGGCGAAGCCGATCGGCGCCTCGCGCAGCAGGGTCTCCAGCAGCGCGGCGTCGGCGGTGTCCAGCTCGGACAGGCGGGGCTGGGGCACCGACGCGTCGGCACCGGCCACCCCGTTGGCCGCATCGGAGGCAGCACCATTAGGGCCAGCCGCTTCGGGTCCCGTCCCGGAGGGGCGAGCCGTGGGCGGAGTGGCCGTGCCGGGGCTGATCATGTCCGGGCTCATCATCTCTGGGCTCACCGCGGGCACCGGTGCCTTACGCACCGACCTGCCATCGGCGGCTCCTCCCTGCTCCCTCGATGCCTGCCGTTCGGTCCGCGAGCCGTGCAGCCCGGGATCGGGCCGACGGTCATGGACGCGGTCACGACGAGCGGGTTCGCGCCCGCGCCGCGGCCATTTGTTCTATCGTCCCTGGACGGCCGCCAGCGTGGCGGCATTTCGCAGCAGTTATTCACCCAAGCGTGCCACATTCCCGGCACCGTTGCGGCCAGGTGACGATACCTGGTGGCTGGTGAAGGCGATGTTGCGGGCCAGGACGTGGGCGGGTCGGCGACTTTGGCCTCATTCCGGACTGAGGGCGCAACACGCCGATTCTGCCCGAAACTACAGCGGGCATTGCACCGTAGCGTAGCGTCCACGTGAATAGATCTGAGAGGCTATCAAGGTGAGTCCGCAGAGCCGACGCAGACAAGGTCCCGGCGGCGGAGGCCACGGCCCAAAACATGCCTCGGCGGCCTCCCCGCCCCCGAACACCCTTTTTGAGGAGCTTTTGCGCGCGGCGCGTGAGCTGCTGGCCGTGCGCAGCCCGCTCGATGCGGAGCTGATGGTCAGCGAGCTGCTCGGTACCTGGTGGGGGCAGCGCCGCGACAACGCGCGCGGCGCCGACGTGGAGCGCCTGGTCGGCGAAGGCCTGGTCGACTTCGCCGCCCGCCGCAGCAGCCCGGCCGCGCTGGCGCTGCTGTCCGGCATCGCCTGCCTGGGCACGCCCCGGCAGGCCTCCAAGGCTGAAGAGGCCGCGCTGGAGCTGATGGAGCGCGGGGTGCGCAGCCCCAACTGGGCTCAGCACCTGGGCGCGGTGACCGGCTCGGACTGCTACCTGAACAGCGACGTGTACGGCGACACCGACGAGGTGGTCTGCTTCTTCAGCTATGACGGCACCGAGCCGCATGCGCTGGTGCTGGTGGTGGACTACAACGCCGGCGGGATGATCCGCGACGGCTGGGTCACGTCCCAGGTCACCAAGCTGCTGGAGCTGTGCCGCAAGCCTGCCGAGGACGGGAGCGGTTTCCGGCCGCTGGACCCGCCGGTGGCCCGGCGGCTGCTGGAAGCGGCGCTGGCCAGGACCGACGCCGCCGACAGCCCGCCGGTCAGCGAGTCGTTCGCGTCGTACCACGCCTTCATCCGAGCCCGGATCAGGGCCCTGCCTCCGTCTCGCGGGCCCGCGGGCCCGGTGGGGCCGGGCGGCAGCACCGGCAAGCGGCGGCCGTGGGGCAAGGACCGGCGGGCCATGCTGGCCGCGGAGTTCCTGGCCTCGGACGAGGCCGAGGACCTGTCCGACCGCAGCTCGGCCAGCCATTGCGCCGACCGGATCATCGACTACGGCTGCGACCAGGACTCGGGCCGGCCGCTGCGGATGAGCCCGGTCAAGGTGGACACGTTCCTGCTGGACTGGCTGCCGCGCAAGGTCATGCTGTCGGCGGCCGAGCAGGAGGCCATGCCGCACGTGCTGTTGGCCTGGGTGCGCTGGGCCGCCCGCCGCAGCGACCAGGGCGAGAAGGAGAGCGTGGCCACCCTCGACGCGGTGTTCAACGCCATGGGCCCGTTCAGCCGCGCCTACCGGGACCCGTCCGAGTTCGGCCTGGATTCGGCCCTGGTGGCCCGGCTGCTGCCCGACGGTGACCTGGAGGCCCTGCCCCGGCGGGCGTTCGCGTTCCCGCTGCTGCACGGCCAGGTGAACGGCGTGGACCTGTCCACGCTGGACCCGGCCGATCCGGCGGGCCAGCGGGCGCTGCTGACCGCCGCGCACGAGGCCGAAGCCGAGGAGAACGGCACCGAACCGGACGACGAACAGCACCTGGAACAGCACCTGGACCTGGCCGGGCGGCTGTGGCGGGGCGAGCCGGCCAGCCTGTGGGAGGCGGCCCAGCGGTTCCTGGACGCCGACCAGGACCGGCACCTGGTGCTGCACCTGCTGATCGAGGTGATCGAGGCGTCCGGGGACAGCCAGAGCGCGCTCGACCAGGCCCTGCGCGGGCTGGGGCCGGAGCCCGGGGAGTGACCGGCGAGCCCCCAGCCATCGACCTCAACGCCGACCTGGGGGAAGGGTTCGGGGCCTGGCGGCTCGGCGACGACGAAACCTTGCTGACCGTTGTGACCAGCGCGAACATCGCGTGCGGGTTCCACGCGGGTGACCCGCTGATCCTGCGCCGGTGCTGCGCGGCCGCGGTGGCCGGCGGCGTGGCCATCGGCGCCCAGGTCTCCTACCGGGACCTGGCCGGGTTCGGGCGCCGGGAGATGGACGTGCCCGCCGACGAGCTGACCGCCGAAGTGCTGTACCAGCTGGCCGCGCTGGACGGGATCGCCCGGGCCGAAGGCGGCCGGGTCCGGTACGTCAAGCCGCACGGCGCCCTGTACAACCGGATCGCCCGGGACCCGGTCCAGGCCCGGGCGGTGACGGCCGCGGTGGCGGCCTACGACCCGAGCCTGCCCATGCTCGCGCTGCCCGGCAGCGTCGCCGCGCAGGTGGCGGCCGAGGCCGGGCTGCGGGCGGCGGCGGAGGCGTTCGCCGACCGGGCCTACACCCCCGAGGGAACCCTGGTGTCGCGGCGGGAACCGGGCGCGGTCCTCAGCGACGTCGCCGAGGTCACGGCCCGGGCCGTGGGCATGGTCACCCGCGGCCAGGTGACCGCGATCGACGGCCAGCAGGTCGCGGTCGAGCCCGAGTCGATCTGCGTGCACGGGGACACGCCGGGTGCGGTCGAGCTGGCCCGCTCGGTGCGTCGCGGGCTGGAAGAGGCCGGGGTACGGCTAGCTTCGTTCACGTGAGGTATCGAGTGTGAAACGCAGCGTGAGTGTCTGGGCGGCCGGGGACGCCGCGCTGCTGGTACGGGCGGACGCGGACGCGGGGGCCCCGGCCCGGCTGCGGGCCGCAATTTTGGCCGAAAATTTCCCCGGAATTTTGGACACGGTTCCCGGGGCGGAAACCGTCCTGGTGATAGCCGAACCCGGTCACCCCGATCTCCCCGCTCTGGCCAGCCGGCTGGCGGAATTGGCCCGGGAAGTGCCGGCCGGGCCTGATTCGGCTGGGACCGGTGCGGCCAATGTTGCCCATGGGGTTACTGAGACTACTGAGGTCACTGGCCCGGCGGCCGAGATTCCGGCGGCCGAGATTCCGGTGGTGTACGACGGGGCCGATCTGGCTGAGGTGGCCGAGGAGACCGGGCTGAGCCCGGAGGAGGTCGTCGCCCGGCACGCCGGCCGCGACTACCTGGTCGGGTGGCTGGGCTTCTCCCCCGGTTTCGGCTACCTGACCGGGCTGGATCCGGCGCTGCACGTGGCCCGGCGGGCCACGCCGCGGACCTCGGTCCCGGCCGGGTCGGTGGCCATCGCGGGCCCGCTGGCCGCGGTGTACCCGTCGGCATCGCCGGGTGGCTGGCGGCTGCTGGGGCGGACCTCGGTCCGGTTGTGGGACGAGCGGCGGGAGCCGCCGGCGGCGCTGGCCCCTGGTCAGCGGGTGCGGTTCCGCCCCGTGGACGAGGCCGGCGAGCCACTGGACCTGTTCCCGCCGGGCAGCGCGGCCCGGGCCGAGCCGGAGCTGAAGCCGGACCTGGAGCCGGAGCCGTCGGGTCAGGGCCGGGTCATCGAGATCGTGCGGCCGGGCCCGTTCGCGGTCGTGGCCGACCTGGGCCGGCCCGGCTACGGGCACCTGGGCGTGCCCCGGTCCGGCGCCGCCGACCCGGATCAGCTGCGGCTGGCCAACCGGCTGGTCGGCAACCCCGAGGACGCGGCCGCGGTGGAACTGACCCTGGGCGGGGCCGTGCTGCGGTTCTGTGCGCCTCCCGGCGCGAGCCCGGCCTGGGTGGCCCTGACCGGCGCGCCGGCCCCGGTGCGGCTGGAGGGCGGCCGGGGCCCGGACCGGGTCGGTGGCGCCGCGCTGGCCGATGGCAGCGGGTACGGGGTGCCGTTCGCGGTCCCGGCCGGGGCCACGCTGACTGTGGCGCCGCCCCGGACCGGCGTGCGCAGCTACCTGGCCGTGCGGGGTGGCCTGGCGGTCGCCCCGGTGCTGGGCAGCCGGTCCTGGGACACGCTGTCCGGGCTCGGGCCCGCGCCGCTGCGGGCCGGGGACCGGCTGCCGATCGGCCACCGGGGCGGCTGCGAGCCCATCGTCGCCGACCTGGCCCCGGCGGCCGCGGCCACTCCCGGGCCGGCCGAACTTCGGATCGTGGCCGGGCCGCGCGATGACTGGTTCACCCCCGAGGCCCGGCAGCGGCTGCGCAGCGCGGTCTACCAGGTGACCAGCGACAGCAACCGGTCCGGGCTGCGACTGTCCGGCCCCGACCTGCCCCGGGCCCGGCCGGGCGAGCTGGCCAGCGAGGGCATGCCGCTGGGCGCGCTGCAGGTGCCGGCGAGCGGGCAGCCGATCCTGTTCCTGGCCGACCACCCGGTCACCGGCGGCTACCCGGTCATCGCCGTCGTGGCCACCGCCGACATCGGCCGCGCCGCCCAGCTCCGCCCCGGCGACCAGGTCCGCTTCCGCCTCGTCCCGGCCCCGGTCGGCGAGAAGATCTAACCGGCCCAGCGAGCCGGGCCGGAGGCTCGGCGAGTGGCCGGTACTACGGCGGGAACCGTAACGCGGGTTCCGGGAGGTCCAGGGGAGTCCCCCCGGACGAAGCCGTCAGTTCGCGGTAGGCGGCGCTGAGGTCGGCGGCGGTGACCGTGGTCAGGTCGACGGCGGTGGCGCTCTCGCCGAGGTGGACCACACGCACATCCCGGTGGGCGCAGGCCCGCTCGAACAGCGACCGGGCGAACCGGCCGTTGCCCAGATCGTCGATGAGCCGCTCCTGCCCGGCGTGCTCGAAGATCAGGTCCAGCATCTGCTCGGCGCCGGGGTCGAACTCGTCGCCGGCCCGGTCCTTGAGCAGCACGGCGATCTGGGTCAGCTCGGCCGGTGAGTAGCTGGGGAACTCGATCCGGGTGCCGAACCGCGAGGCGAGCCCGGGGTTGCTGCGCAGGAACCGGTCCATGTCGGCCGAGTAGCCGGCCAGCACGATGACCAGCCGGTCCCGATCGTCCTCGGCCCGCTTGAGCAAGGTCTGCACGGCCTCGGCCCCGAAGGCGTCGCCGCCGCTGTAGCCCGCGTTGTGCAGCGAGTAGGCCTCATCGATGAACAGCACGCCGCCGAGGGCCGAGTCGATCAGCTTGCCGGTCTTGATCGAGGTCGCGCCGAGGTGCTCGCCGACCAGGTCGCCGCGCTGGGCCTCAACGACCTCGGGCCGCACCAGCAGGCCCTGGGCGGCGAAGATGCGGCCCAGGATCCGGGCCACCGTGGTCTTGCCGGTACCGGGCGGCCCCATGAACACGAAATGCCGGGTGGGCGGCTGGGACGGCAGCAGCTGGGCCGCGCGCAGCCGGGCCACCTGGAGCTGGGCCGCGATGGCCTGCACCTGCTCCTTGACCGGGTCCAGCCCGATCAGCTCCCGGAGCTCGGCCAGCGCGCTCTCCACGGTGGGCGTGTCGGTGTAACCGCGCAGCCGGGACGTCAGCTCGGCGAAGGCCCGCTGCAGGTCCCCGGCCTCGATCGTGACCAGATCCTCGGGACCGGGCTCGGTGCCTCCGGTCATCACCCGCACGTCCCGGGCCTGCCCGGCCTTCTCCAGCAGCGAGCGGATGAAGCGGCCGTTGCCCAGCTCGTCGGTCAGCCGGCGGCGTCCCACGTCTTCCAGCATCTGCCAGAGCGCGAGCCGGGCCTCGGTGTCCAGGTTCTCGCTGCGCTGGGCCAGCAGCGACTCGGACAGGGCCAGCAACTCGGCCGGCGCGTAACTGGAGAACTTGATCCGGGTCGCGAACCGCGAGGCCAGGCCGGGGTTGGTGCCGAGAAACTTCTCCATCTGCTGCTCGTAGCCGGCCAAGATGATGATCAGGTTCTCGCGGTCATCCTCGGCCCGCTTGAGCAGGGCCTGCACGGCCTCGATACCGAACCGGTCGCTCTGGCCGTCGCCCTCGTTGACCAGGCTGTAGGCCTCGTCGATGAACAGCACGCCGCCCAGCGCCGAGTCGACCAGCTCGTTGGTCTTGATCGCGGTCGCGCCCAGGTACTCGCCGACCAGGTCGGCCCGGTGCGCCTCGACCACGGTGGGCTTGTCCAGCAGGCCGAAGGCGTAGAAGATCTTGGCCACCACCCGGGCCACCGTGGTCTTGCCGGTGCCGGGCGGGCCGAGAAAGACGAAGTGCCGCATGGGCTTGTCGGTGACCACGCCGGCGATGGCCCGGCGCCGGGCGGCTTCGATGGACGCGGCGATCGACCGGACCTGCTCCTTGACCGGGGCCAGCCCGATCATGCGGTCCAGCTCGGCCATGGCCTCGGCCACCGAGATGTCCGGCAGCGGCTCGGGGGCGACCTGGTCCCGGCCGCCGGGATCGGCGTGCGAGGGGGCGGCCGCCTGGGCCCGGACGCCGTACCCGGCCTGGGCGGCACCGGCGGCGCCGCCCGCTCCGGGCAGGGGCCCGGCACCGCCGGGACGGCGGGCCGTTTCGGCGCCGTACAGGTGGGCTTCCTGCGACCCCTTGGCCAGCCGCCAGACCAGCACGATGCAGCCGATCAGCCAGGCCGCGGCGATGCCGATGAAGGGCTGATCGGGCCACAGGCGCAGTGCGGCCACGCCGATGGGCACCGACCAGACCAGGGCCCAGGCCACCGTGCGGCAGGGCACGTGCCAGCGGGCCAGCGGGCCGATATGGGCTCCGGCGGCGATCACGAACGGCATGATCAGCAGCAGATAGATCCAGGAGCTGGAGGTGGCGGCCAGGCCCGCGCCGACCAGGCCCCACACGGCCACGCAGACCGAGGCCAGCACGCTGCGGCGGGCCTTGACCACCGCGTAGACGCCGTAGGCCATGGCGGCCAGCAGCAGGATGCCGAGCTCCGGACCGAAGAAAATGACCGCGAGAACGACCAAGCCGATTTTCAGCGGCAGCGGCGCGCGTCGAAAACGACCGAGAACGCCGGCGATCCCTTTGGGGACGGCCGGCGTCGCGGGCTGAGCTCTGTCGTTTGGCAGCATCTCGCTTCCTCGCACACCTAATCCCCTGTATAGCGCATTACCCGCCGTTCTCGACAGCACACGGCCGGATACGGCGAGTGATGTTACGTCGCTCTGCTTTCACAATCAGTTAGGGACGGGCCGTAGCTGCTCCCCCATGATGGACCACCGCGCGGCATGGGCGTCAAGCCTGACTTACCGGGGCGGCCAATAAAGCTCATGGCGCGGCCGTTTTTCCCGTACCGGGGAAAACAGGCGTCACACCCGGCGAGCGAGGTCGATTTCGTCCCGGAGCGGAATTCCGTAATCGCCAACCGGCGGAATTTCCGGCCTTTCCGCCCGGGCCCGGTCGACCGCGCCGGGGCGGAGGGCCACCAGCCGCAGCCCGCGCCGCTGATAGAAGCGGATCGCGTCCAGGTTGTCGTTGGTCGTGGTGAGCCGGATCTCGTGGCAGCGCAGCTGCCGGGCCTCGACCGCCGCCGCCTCCATGAGCAGGGTGCCCACGCCGGCCCGGCGCTCCAGCGCGTTCAGCGTGACCACCTCAAGCACGCCACCGGCGACATGGAAGGTGAGCAGGCCGACCAGCCGGCTGCCGCGCTCGGCGATCAGGCCCGGCAGGTCGGCGGGCCGGTACACGGTCTGATGGACGATCTGGGTGGCTGAACCCCACAGCTCGGTCATGAGCCAGGCGATCGTCGGGCGATCGGCCTCGACGGCGGGCCTGACCCGGATCTCCGGCTGCTGCACCCTGGTCATTATGCCGGTGATCGCGGCCCATGACCCGGGACGCTTGTGACTATTGTGACTGTTGTTTCCATTTGGCCCGGTTGCTGACGCGCGCGCCAGGTCCGGCGGGCCATATGGCATTGTTGCCTCGGAGCCAATCACCGACGAATAAGCCCAGGATCCCTGGGGTACGGGAGGCGTCATGGCATTCCAGAGCTCAGATCCGGCCGAGGGATTCCGCCGGGACCGGCGTGAGCACGGCGGTGCGTCGCAGCACCTCGACGACGACCGGCTGGCCCGCGAGGCCGAAGAGGAGCGGGTCGACGCGGGCCTCGACGCCTACGACCCGGACGAGGTCCCGCCCGCCACCGACACCCCGCCGCTCGACACCGACGTCCGCGACATCGAGCAGTACCAGGAAGAGCGGGCCGAGTTGCGGCGCGAGGAAGACAAGGACGAGGTCCTGATCGAGGGCGAGCGCCAGCAGTTCCCGCCCAGCTCCTATGAGTAGGGGGGACGACCCCCCTGAACCCCCCGGTGCGCTTCGCGCCCGCGCGGTGGTACCTCGCCGTATTACCGGCCGCTCACCGAGCCTTCGGCCCGGATCGCTGGGCCGGTCAGGTCGACTCGCCGCAGCCCGGGGCGGTGCCGTCAGTACAGGTGCTGGGCTTTCATGAGGGTGTCGCCGGGGTCGGTGCGGGAGTAGAGGACGGAGCGGCCGGAGCGGCGGCGCTGGACCAGGCGGGCGTCGAGCAGGACCTTCAGGTGGCGGCCGACCGAGCCCAGGCCCTGGCCGGTCAGGGCGGTCAGCTGGGTGGTGCTCAAGGGTGTGTCCAGCAGCATCAGGACCTGGGCCCGGGCCGGGCCGAGCAGAGCACTCAGCGCGTGCGGGACCGGCGGCGTGTCCCCGGCCAGCACCCCTGAGCAGGGATAGACCAGCGCGTACCGGTGCGGTTCCGCCCAGGACACCCAGCCGGCCGACGGGGTGACCGGGATGAACATGAGCTGAGCCCCGGCGATCTCGCGGGGCGGGTAGTCGTAGGCGTTGATCTGCAGTCGCCCCTCCCCCAGCCAGCGGGTGCCGGGCCGCAGCCGGTCCAGGGCGCCGGCCCAGCCGTCCCGGCTCAGCCGGGCGGTGCGGGCCACGATGTCGGCCTCGATGATCCGGCGGCGGCGTGGCCAGCCGGATCGGACCGTGTGGTCCCACACCCACGCCAGCAGGTCGGCGGCCCGGTCGGTCAGGTCGGGGCGGTCGAGGGCGGCCGGGAGCGGGGCGTTCAGCGCGGCCGCGACGCCGTCCCGCGTCAGCTGGCGCCCGGCCGCCCGCAGCTGGGCCAGTTCGGCGGCGAATGCCGGCGCCCCGGTCCCGGCCAGGACCGGGGCCCAGGTGAAGAAGTCGGCGATCCAGCCGGGCCGGACCCCGGTCGCGAGCAGCAGCGCGGTGGCCGGGTCGGCGGCCAGCCGGGCCCGCCAGGCGGCCCGGTGCCGGTCCAGCCAGGCCCGCTCGCCCGGGTGGGCGGCCCAGTCGCGGTGCAGCACGATCAGCGCGGCCGTGGTCTCGGCCAGCGGCGACGGCACGAACCGGCTCCGGGCCAGGGTGTCCGCGCTGACCTGCCACCAGCCCACGTTTCGCCTCCCTGCGAAACAATAACGCGCCCGCGAGCGGTCCCCGACACTCCAGGCATGCGCACGTATTCCGAGTTGTTCCGGACCCGCGAGTTCACCCCGCTGTTCGTGACGGCCTCGGTCCAGATCGCCGCCCAGACCGCGACCGGGCTGGCCCTGGGCACCCTGGTCTACTCGGCGACCCGGTCCCCGCTGCTGTCGGCGCTGGCCATGTTCGGCCCGGCGCTGGCCCAGGCGGCCGGGGCGGCGGCCCTGCTGTCGGCGGCCGACCGGCTGCCGCCGCGAGCCACCCTGACCGGGCTGGCCACGGTGTCCGGGCTGGCCGCCGCGGCCGAGGCCATCCCCGGGCTGCCGGTCGGCGCCATCTTCGCCATCGTGCTGGCGGCCGGCACGATCGGCTCGGTCAGCGGCGGAGCGCTCTACGGGCTGCTGAACGAGATCCTGCCCCGCGGCGGCTACCTGCTCGGGCGCTCGGTGTTCAACATGGCCGTGGGGGTCATGCAGATCTGCGGCTTCGCCGCGGGCGGGGTGCTGCTGGCCGTGCTGTCGGCGCGGGGCACGATGCTGGCCGGGGCGGGCCTGTCGCTGGCCGCGGCGGTGCTGGCCCGGTTCGGGCTGAGCCGCCGGGCCGCCCGGGCCAGCGGCCGCCCCTCGGTCCGGCAGACCTGGCAGAACAACCGGCGGCTGTGGTCCAGCCCGGCCCGCCGGTACGTCTACCTGGCCCTGTGGGTCCCGAACGGACTGATCGTGGGCTGCGAGTCGCTGTACATCCCGTACGCGCCCCGGCACGCCGGCCTGCTGTTCAGCTGCGCCGCGGCCGGGATGCTGGCCGGCGACACGCTGGCCGGGCGGGTCTGGCCGGACCGGTGGCGGCCCCGGCTCGGGGCCCCGCTCCGCCTGCTGCTGGCCGGCCCCTACCTGATCTTCGCCCTGCACCCGGCGCTGCCGCTGGCGGTG
>DASXJM010000136.1:0-2549 GCA_036497405.1 Streptosporangiaceae bacterium
CAGCACTTGCGGGTATCTGGCACAATGTGTTGTTGACACTGGTGCTGCGGGGCCCTCTTCCCTGTGCGCCGGGCCATTGAGTGATCCGCCCAGTCCCCACCTGCGCGCTGGATCGCCGCCCGTACCTTTATTTGCTGGGAGAAGACTGCAGCCGTGGCTGTGAAGATCAAGCTCAAGCGCCTGGGCCGGACCCGGGTGCCGACTTACCGGATCGTCGTGGCCGACGCTCGCACCAAGCGCGACGGGCGTGCCATCGAAGAGATCGGCAAGTACCACCCGAAGGAAGAGCCTTCGTTCATCGAGGTCAACTCGGAGCGGGCCCAGCACTGGCTGTCCGTGGGCGCCCAGCCCACCGAGCCGGTGCTGACCATCCTCAAGATCACCGGTGACTGGCAGAAGTTCAAGGGCGAGCCGGGGGCCGAGGGCACCCTGCGCACCCGCGAGACCGCGCCGGCCAAGGCGGAAGTCTTCGCCGAGGCCCTGAAGACGGCGGCCAAGGACTCCGGCGACTCGGGTTCGACCACCCCCAAGGGTGGCGGCCGGAGCCGGAAGTCCGACAGCAAGGCCAAGGCCGACGCTGACACCAAGGACGCCGCCACCAAGGCCGACGCCAAGGCGGAGACCAAGACCGACGCCAAGGCGGAGACGAAGGCCGACGCCAAGGACGCCAAGGCGGAGACCAAGGACGTCAAGCCCGAGTCGGGCCGGTCCAAGTCCAAGGCCAGCGCCGAGAAGCCGGCCGCTGGTGCCGCTGACGAGAGCGCCGCCGCGGCTGCCACCGCCGACGACGCCGCTCCCGCCGAGGCCGAGACGGCCACGGCGGACGCGTCCGCGAGCAGTGAGTCGGGCAGCGAGGCCTGAGGTGTTGGAAGAGGCGCTCGAGCACCTGGTCAGGGGCATCGTTGAGAACCCCGACGACGTCCAGGTTTCCACTCGCGCGATGCGCCGCGGCAGTGTCCTGGAGGTGCGCGTCCACCCCGATGACCTGGGCAAGGTCATCGGCCGGGGTGGCCGCACCGCCCGGGCGCTGCGCACCGTGATGGGCTCGCTGGCCGGCGGCCGTCACGTCCGCGTCGACCTTCTGGACACGGACGAGATCCGCTAACCCGGGATCGGCCATGCAGATTGCCGTCGGTCAGATCGTCCGTGCGCACGGTATCCGCGGTGAAGTCACCGTGGCGGTGCGCACCGACGAGCCTGACGTGCGTTTCGTGCCGGGTGCGGCCTTGGCCACGGATCCGTCCGAGCGCGGCCCCCTGACCATCGTCGCGGTCCGCTGGCATACCGGACGGCTGATTGTGACGTTCGAGGGCGTCCGGGACCGGAACGCCGCCGAAGACCTGAAGGGCACCGTACTGGTGCTCGATTCGGCGGAGATTCCGGCCCCGGCCGACCCGGACGAGTTCTACGACCACCAGCTGATCGGGCTGGCCGTGGTCACCACGGCCGGGGTCCCGGTCGGCGAGGTCACCGATGTACTCCACCACGGCCAGGACCTGCTGGTCATCAAGCGTGCTTCCGGTCCGGCCGCCGACGCGCTGGTCCCGTTTGTGAGCGCGATCGTGACCGAGGTCGATGTGCCGTCCGGCCGCCTGGTCATTGATCCGCCGCCGGGGCTGCTCGACCCGGCCGAATCCGTTGAGGCTTGAGCCGTGCGGATCGACATCGTCTCCATCTTTCCCGAGTACTTCGGGCCGCTCAGCGTCTCACTGATCGGTAAGGCCGCGGCCCGCGGCGACATCGAGTTCAACGTGCACGACCTGCGGAAGTGGGCCCATGACCTGCACCGCACCGTGGACGACACCCCGTTCGGCGGCGGCCCGGGCATGGTCATGAAGGCCGAGGTCTGGGGCGAGGCGCTGGACGAGATCGCGCCACCGGGCCCGGCCGACGGTGGCGCTGCCGACGCTCCAGTCGAGCACCCGGCCCCGCGGCTGATCGTGCCCACCCCCAGCGGCGTGCCGTTCACCCAGGCCCGCGCGGTCCGGTACACCGAAGCCGACCAGCTCATCTTCGCCTGCGGCCGGTACGAGGGGATCGACGCCCGGTTCATCGACGAGGCCCGGTCCCGGATGCCGGTGGACGAGGTCAGCATCGGTGACTACGTGCTGGCCGGCGGCGAGGCCGCGGTCCTGGTCATGGTCGAGGCCATCTCCCGGCTGCTGCCGGGGGTGCTGGGCAACGAGCGGTCGGCCAGCGATGACTCGTTCGGCGGCCGGGCCGCGATGGAAGAAGAATTCGCGCCCGAGTCCGCGCCCGGCGGTGCGCTCGTGCCCGACCTCGGCGGGTTCGGCCGCGGCCGGGGCGACCCGGCGGCCAGCATGGCCGGACTGCTGGAGGGCCCGGTCTACACCCGGCCGCGGGTCTGGCGAGGCCGGGAGGTGCCGGACGTGCTGCTGTCCGGTGACCACGCGGCCATCGCCCGCTGGCGCCGGGACGCGGCCCTGCTGCGCACCGCGGCCAACCGGCCCGACCTGATCTTCCGGGCCCAGGCCGACCCGGCCGCGCTGAGCGACCGGGACTGGCAGGTGCTGACCGCGATGGGCCTG
>DASXJM010000137.1:0-3177 GCA_036497405.1 Streptosporangiaceae bacterium
CCTGTGCACCGACAACGGCGCCATGGTGGCCGCGCTCGGCTCCGAGCTGGCCGGCCGCGAGCTGCCGTCCTCGCCGCTCGACCTGCCCGCCGACTCGTCCCTGCCGGTGACCGACGTCGTCGTCCGCTAGGACGCCCGGCGGCGCCGGATCCGGCGGACGATCCAGGTGACCAGCACGCCGCCGGCCACGGCCCCGACCACGGGCGCGGCCCGCTTGGCGATGACCGGGCCGACCAGGCTGAGCAGGTTGAGCGAGTCCTCCTGGTCGGCGTCGGCCGGAGTCGGCGGGGCCGGAGCGGGCTGGACCCGCGAGGGAACGGTCGGGGTCCGGACGTGGGCTTCAGCCGGAGCCGGAGCCGAAGCCGCCGGAGCCACCCCAGCCGCCTCGCCAGTCGCAACAGCCTCAGCTGCCCCGACCGCCTCGGCAGCCGCAGGCGCCCCCGCCGCCGCCTCAGCCACAGGCGCCTCAGCAGCCTCAGGGGCCTCAGCAGCCTCAGGGGCCGCCTCGGCCGCGGGCGTCCCGCTGCCCAGCTGCGCGGCCAGGTTGTCGGCGAACTTGTCGATCAGGCGCGACCCGACCTCGGCGATCACGCCCCGGCCGAACTGCGCGGGCCGCCCGGTCACGTTCAACGTCGTGTGCAGGGTGACCAGCGTGGCCGCGTCGGACCCGTCCTCGGGGGCCAGGGCGGCCCGGACGGTGGCCGACGCGGTCCCGGCCCCCCGCATCTCCTTGCCCGAGGCCTCGACCACGACCGAGCGGTCAGCGGCGTCGCGGTCCTTGAACGTGGCCGTGCCCTTGTAGGTCAGCGAGACCGGTCCGACCTTGACCTTGAGGCGGCCGGCCACGTCGTCGCCCTCCACCGTGTCGACGGTCGCGCCCGGCATGCAGGGGGCGATCCGCTGCACGTCGAGCAGCACGTCCCAGGCCTGGCTGGGCGGGACGGGAACGGTGAACGAGTGGTCGAGTTCCATAGCCATGAGCTCACTGTAGTCCGGGCCGCCCTGGCCGGGAGCCCGGACCTCAGGCCGTCTCGATCACCTGGAACGCCTCGGCCAGGCTCCCGGCCGGCCACCCGGCCCGCTCGGCGGTGGCCGCCAGCCGCTGCCGCAGCATGTCCTCCAGGTCGGGCCGGTGCCCGGTCTGACTCTGGTGGGCCCGCAGGGCGGCCAGCTTGCGCGGGAAGGTGCCGGTCACGTCGACGTAGTGGTTGGGGGAGGGGCCACCGCCCGCGATCCACACCTCGGGCACGCTCCAGGCGGCCAGGCCCTCGTCGGCGACCAGCTCGGGGAACGTGAACGGGTTGCGCGCGTCCGGGTACACCGCGTCCAGGGCGGCCGACCCGACCGCGCGGTGGTCCGGGTGGCTGGTGCCGATCCGGGCGTAGTTGCGTTCCGGGCTCGGGCACAGCACGCGGTCCGGCCGGACCTGGCGGATGACCCGGGCCAGGTCCCGGCGCAGCCCGAGGGTGGCCTCGACCATGCCGTCCGGGTAACCGAGGAAGCGCAGGTCGTGGACGCCCACGGCCTTGGCCGCGGCGGTCTGCTCGGCCTGGCGCAGCGGGCCCATCTCCTCGCGCGGGAACGACTCGTCGAAGCCGCCCGCATCCCCGTCGGTCACGATGCAGTAGACCACGTCCAGGCCGGCCGCGGTCCAGCCCGCGATGGTGCCGGCCGCACCGAAGTCGAGGTCGTCGGGGTGCGCGGCGATGGCCAGGACCCGGCTGATGTCAGCGTCTTCTTGCACAGGGCGATCTTACGGACCGGCCCCGGACGGCCTTCGAACGGCATCGGGCCTACGGATGCCGTAGATCAAAGGCCTATCGCCCACTGCTTCCGTTAGCGAAATGTACATGTTACAACTGAAAACCTCGTCGGTACGGAAATCATGTGCTAGAACCGTCGTCAAAGGTTCACGCGCCAGCGCGGCCAGGAGGGGGTCACCGGATGACTACGGCTGAAGAGTCTCTGCGACCTGCCGAAGAGCAGGTCGACAAGGGACTCAAGACCGGCGCCCTCGGGCTGGTGTCCAGCATCGTCATGGGCGTGGCCTCGACCGCGCCCGCCTACAGCATCGCGGCCACACTGGGCTTCATCGTGGCCGTGGTCGGCCTGGGCGCGCCCATCGTGGCCGTGCTGGCCTTCGTGCCCATGCTGCTGACCTCGATCGGGTACAGCGAGCTGAACAAGTCCGACCCCGACTGCGGCACCACGTTCACCTGGGCCACCCGGGCGTTCGGGCCCAAGACCGGCTGGGCCGGCGGCTGGGCCATCGTCGCGGCCGACATCCTGGTCATGGCCAGCCTGGCCCAGGTCGCGGGCCAGTACGTGTTCCTCCTGTTCGGGGCGCACGGCATCGGCTCGGACCCGACCAGCGGCTGGGTGCTGCTGGTCGGCGTGCTGTGGATCGTCGCCATGACCTACATCTGCTACCGCGGCATCGAGGTCTCGGCCCGGCTGCAGCGCGTCCTGCTCGCCGTCGAGGTCGTGATGCTGCTGGTGTTCTCGGTGGTGGCCCTGGTCCGGGTCGGCACCGGCAACCACCCGTCGGTCTCGGCCAGCCCGAGCTGGGCCTGGCTGAACCCGTTCCACATCTCCAGCTTCCAGGCCTTCGTCGGCGGCCTGATCCTGATGCTGTTCATCTACTGGGGCTGGGACACCGCGGTCGCGGTCAACGAAGAGACCGAGGACAAGACCAAGACCCCGGGCCGGGCCGCGATCATCTCGACCGTGCTCCTGCTGGTCACCTACGTGCTGGTCATCTTCGCGGCCCAGGCGTTCGCGGGCATCGGCAGCAAGGGCATCGGCCTGGGCAACCCCGACAACGCCAGCGACGTGCTGAACGTGCTCAGCAGCGCGGTGTTCGGCAACTCCGGCTTCGGGACGTTCCTGGTCAAGCTGCTGCTGCTGATGGTGCTGAGCTCGGCGGCGGCCTCGACCCAGACCACGATCCTGCCCACCGCCCGGACCACGCTGTCGATGGCCGTCTACAAGGCGCTGCCCAAGGCGTTCGCCAAGATGCACGGCAGGTACCTGACCCCCACCGTGTCGACCATCGCCATGGGCGGGGTCTCGATCGTCCTCTACGTCCTGATGAACTACCTGTCCGGCGGCAACGTCATCGCCGACGCGGTGACCTCCATCGGCCTCTACATCGCCCTCTACTACGGGCTGACCGCC
>DASXJM010000138.1:0-5239 GCA_036497405.1 Streptosporangiaceae bacterium
AGCGGGAACGTCTGCACCACGATGGCCAGCGCGGCCGGGAACATGATCGCGCCCCCCGCGCCCTGGACGACCCGGAAGGCCACGATCCAGGCCTCGGCCAGGCTGCCCTTGGGCGTCAGCCCGCACAGGGCCGAGGCCACCGCGAAGATGATCACGCCCAGCGTCACCATCTTGGTGTGGCCGAGCGTGTCGGCCAGTCGGCCGCCGTAGGCGAACAGCGCCGCCAGCGACAGCAGGTAGGCATTGACCGCCCACTGCACGCCGGTGGCGGACAGCCCCAGTTCCTTCTGCACCTGTGGCACGGCGATCGACACGATCGTCTGGTCGATGAACGTCATCGCGACGGCGAAGATCATCGCCGCCAGGATCAGGTTTCTGGAACGCCCGCCCGTGGCGCTGCTGACCATGCTTTCCTCCCCGAATTTTTCAGGAACAGCCTTCCTCAAACAAGGCGTCAGGTCCAGACCGTGATCGGTCACGATCAAGACAGCGATCAAGACAGCGGTCAAGGCAGCCACCCTCGCGGCCGCCATCAGGGCAAACGGTTGCGCATGCGAGGATGTCCCCATGAGCCACGTCGTCGTCATCGGAGCCACCGGGCACATCGGCACCTACCTGGTCCCGCGGCTGGTCCGCGCCGGCCACGAGGTCACCGCGCTCAGCCGCGGCAAGCGTGAGCCGTACCACACCAGCCCGGAGTGGAAAAAGGTCACCCACGTCACCGTCGACCGGGACGCCGAGGACGCTGAAGGCACGTTCGGGACCCGTATCGCCGCCCTGAGTCCGGACGTGGTCGTCGACCTGGTCTGCTTCACCGCCGACTCGGCCCGTCAGCTGGTCGAGGCCCTCCGCCCGGCGCGGCCCCTGCTGGTGCACTGCGGCACGATCTGGGTGCACGGCCCGGCGCTCCGCGTGCCGGTCACCGAGGACGAGCCGCGCACCGCCTACGGCGAGTACGGCATCGGCAAGGCGGAGATCGAGGCCCTGCTGCAGCGGGAGACCATGGCCGGCGGCGTGCCCACCGTCATCCTGCACCCCGGGCACATCAGTGGCCCCGGCTGGCCGGTGATCACCCCGGCCGGCAACCTGGACTCCTCGGTGTGGACGACGCTGGCCACCGGCCAGCCGCTGCCCCTGCCCGACCACGGCCTGGGCGTGCTGAACCACGTGCACGCCGACGACGTGGCCCAGGCCTTCGAGCTCGCCCTAACCCGGCCCGAGGCCATCGGGTCCAGCTTCCACGTGGTCGCCGCGCAGTCCATGACCCTGCTCGGCCTCGCGACCGGCGTCGCCGCCTGGTTCGGCCGCGAGCCGAACCTGGACTTCGTCGACTGGCCCGAGTTCGAGCGCCGGGTGGGCGCCGACCACGCCGGCGTCACCCGTGAGCACACGTTCCGCAACCTGACCGCCAGCATCGAGCGGGCCCGCCAGGTGCTCGGCTACCAGCCCCGGTTCAGTTCCCTGGACGCCCTGCACGAGGCGCTCCGCTGGCTGGCCGCCCACGGCGAGGTCAGCGTGGGCGACCAGGAGTTCTGACCGCGCCCGGTAAAAGCGACTCCCGCCGCGGGGAGTTTCAGCTTGCCCCGCGGCCAGGATTCCGTAAATTACGCGGCAATGTTTTGGCAGCCTCCACTCTCTACGCTGACGGAAGTAGAAACGGATCCGAGCAATCCGTGCCAGGCGAGCTAAATTCGCCGCGCTGAATGTGCCTGGCACGGTTGCCGGTCCGGACCTATTCGGTCAGGAGGCCTCCGTGACATTAGCTCGCCCACCTCGCCTTCTGCTGGGAGCGGTGGCCGCGGCTACCGTCCTGGCCGCCGTGGCCTGCAGTTCTTCCGGTGGCTCGCAGTCGTCGAAATCCTCGTCGAACACCGCGGTCACGGCTCAGGCCAAGCCGGAAAAGACGCATATCAAGGTGGCGACGCTGCCGATTGGCGACGCCGCCGACCTGTTCATCGCCATCAACAAGGGGTATTTCCGCAAGCAGGGCCTGACCGTGACGCCCGAGATAATTCAGGCCACTGCGCAGATCACGCCCGATCTGGTCTCGGGAAAGATGGACTTCTCGCTGCTCAACTACGTTTCCACGATGGAAATCGAGCAGAACGGCGGCATCAAATTCAGGTACGTGTCCCCGGGAACGGTGGCCGCCGCCAACGTCTCGCAGATCCTGGTCCCGAAGGGTTCGCCGATCAAGTCGCTGGCCGACCTCAAGGGCAAGAAGATCGGCTCTCCGCAGACCACCGGCGCCATCGGCAACCTGGCCGTCGACGTCACGCTCAAGGCGCACGGGATCAACCCCAAGGACGTCACGTTCGTGGCCACCCCGTTCCCGGATGAGCTGTCCGCGCTGGCCCGTCACCAGGTCGACGCGGTCTGGGCCACCGAGCCGTTCAACACCGTGATCAAGAAGTCGCTGGGGGCCCAGCCTCTGGTCGACACCATGACCGGGCAGATGTCCGGCTTCCTGGTCGGCGGCTGGGGCACGCTGGCCTCCTACGCGCAGAAGTACCCGAAGACCGTGGCCGCGTTCCAGCGGGCCATGGCCCAGGCCCAGCAGGTCGCGGCCAGCGATCACGGGCTCGTCGTGCAGACCGTGCCCACCTACACCTCGACCAAGGCCGGTATCGCCTCGGTCATGTCGTTCGACACGTTCCCGAGCGCGCTCACCGTCACCCAGCTGCGCAACGCCGCCGACCTGATGCTCCAGAACGGCTTCCTGCACGCCAAACTCGACGTCGCCCCCATGCTCCAACCCGGCCCGGCCAGCTGAACCCCCCGCTGCCCCTGCGGCTGGCCCCGGTTCACCCCGTGAGCGATCGCTGCTCACGGGGTGAACCTTCAGGAGCCGCCGGGCGTGGGGCCCCGTCCGGTATCGGCACCCCCACTCAACGACCTTCATTCAGATGGTCTTGAGATCGTTTCCCAGCGTGACGCGCTCGATCCCGGTCCGGCGGCCGCCTGTTGCTACCGCCCGCGGCCCCGAGTCCGATCGCCTGAAGCGAGCTGACTGTCCCGCTTCGCCGCCGCCCACCGCCTAGCTGTTCACCTCGACGTCCTCGTAGTGCCCGGCGTAGGTCACCCGCAGCTTGTACTTCAGCACCTTGCCGCCCACCGTTTCTGGCAGCGACTCCACGAACACCACACCCTTGGGCGTCTCGTACCCGGCCAGGCTGGCCCGGCAGTGGGCGATCAGCTCGGCCTCGGACGTGCTGTCGCCCGGGGTGCGGATGACCACGGCGGTGACCGCCTCCCCCCAGTGCGGGTGGGGCAGGCCGACCACGGCCGACTTGGCCACCCCGGGATGGAGCCCGAGCACGGCCTCGACCCGGAGGCTGGACACGTTCTCGCCACCGGTCTTCACGATGTCCTTGTAGCGGTCGAGCATGACCCGCAGGCCCTGGTCGTCGTAGGCGCAGCTGTCACCGGAGTGGAACCAGCCGAACCGGAACGCGGCCCGCGTGGCGTCTTCATCGCGGTAGTACCCGGCCATCATCGACGGGGACCGGTACACCGCCTCGCCCGCCACCCCCGGCGACCCGGCCAGGTCCTGCCCGGCCGGGTCGAGCACGGTCGAGGCCAGCAGCGGGCTGGGCACCCCGACGTAGTTCTGCTGCGGGGCGGTCCGGGCGTACAGCTCCGGCCACTTGTCGGGCCAGAACCGGTAGCAGGAGATCGACTCGGTCTGGCCGAAGATCTCGAACACCAGCAGGTCATCCCCGCAGTGCTTCTTCATCGAGGCCAGCACCGCGGGGGACAGGGCGGCCCAGCCGTAGACGATGACGGTCAGGCTGTGCGCGTCCAGGTCCGGGCGGCCGGTGAGCACGGCGTCGACCGCGGCCACCATGGCCGGGGAACCGGCCCACAGCGCGGTCACCTGCTCGGCCGAGATCATCTCGGTGATCCGGGCCGGGTCGGGCTTGCGGCCCATGACCATCGTGCCCCCGGACAGGAACGTCGAGTAGCTGAACGGCTGGTCACCGACGTGGTACAGCATGGGCAGGAACGTGCCCACCCGCAGGTCGGACTCCAGTTTCAGGCCGCGGGTCAGCGACAGCGCGAAGCCGTAGGCGGACAGGTAGCTGCAGGTGTGGGAGATCATCACCGCCTTGGGCAGCGCGGTGGTGCCCGAGGTGAACAGGATTTCCCAGATGTCGTCGCCGTGGATCTCCACGTCCGGCTCGGTGGCGGCCTGGGCCGCCGCGAAGTCCTGCACGGACAGGCTGCCGGGCACCGGGTCGCCGCCGATGGTGACGGTGATCGCCACCTCCAGCCCGGCCGCCGCGAACGGGGCCTGCGCGGCCGGCCACAGCTCGGCGTCGACCACGGCCAGCTTGGGCTCGACCAGGGCGATCATGGCCGCCACCATGTCCGGGGCCATCATCGGGTTGATCGGCGCGCAGGCCAGCCCGGCCTTGGCCGCCGCGATCTTGATCAGGTAGCCCTCGATCGAGTTCTCGCAGAACATCATGACCACGTCGCCGTGCTGCAGTCCGCGGGCCAGCAGCCCGTTGGCGATCTGGTTGGCCAGCCGGTCGGCCTGCGCGTAGGTGACCCGGTGGAACGTCTCGTGACCGTAGGCGCCCTCCCGGCCGACCAGCGCCTCGTGGTCGGGGAAACTCCAGGTCATGCGCTCAAACAGGTCGCCGACGCTGGTGCGCTCCCAGCGGTGGATGGCCCGCCGGTGGTGCAGGCTGGTCACGTCCAGGTCCGCCCCGGCCACGTCGAAGTCGGCCGCCATGCCGCTCACGTCCCCTCTGACGCCAGTAGTGACTGCCTGTTCACTACAGTGGTCACTGTAGAGAGCCACGCCGCGCAGGTAAAGGCCCTAAATCACCTGCTGGCGCACTAAGTGAATGACGGTTAACATCGCCATGCGGCTCAACCGAGGAGGTCCAGTGCCTGTCCTGCGTTCGGCAGTGGATACGTCCGGTGACGCCTACCTGGCCAACCGGACGGGGCAGCTGGCCGCCATCGCCGCTCTCAACGAGCAGCTGGAGCTGGCCCGGGCCGGCGGCGGCCCCCGCTACTCCCAGCGGCACCACGACCGCGGCAAGCTGCTGGCCCGCGAGCGGCTCGAATTGCTGGTCGACCGGGACGCGCCGCTGCTGGAGCTGTCGTCCCTGGCCGGCTGGGGCACCGAGTTCTCGGTCGGGGCCAGCATCGTCACCGCCATCGGCGTGGTCTCCGGGGTCGAGTGCGTGCTGATCGCGCACGACCCGACCGTGCGCGGCGGGTC
>DASXJM010000139.1:0-2991 GCA_036497405.1 Streptosporangiaceae bacterium
TGACACGCCCCAGTCGAAGTCGGAGGCGAACGGGTTCTACCGGCTGCGGATCAGCTCACGCGGCCGCGCTTCGGCGTTGCGGCCGCTGGCCATCAGGACTCCGGACAACAACACTCTCAACGATCTCGCCCTCACCCCCGATGGCCGCCAGCTGGCCATCGGGATGCAGGGCCCCGGCGGCATACCCGGCGGCCCGGGCACGCTCGAGGTGGTGACGCTGGCCACCGGCCGGGTCCGGGTCCGGACCTGGACCGGGGAATCACCGTTCGACCTGTCCTGGGCCGGTAACGGACGTGAGCTGGGCTTCATGCTGACCGCCGGGCTGTACGCGCTCAACCCGAACGCGCCCGGGAGCAACGGCGGCAAGCTGAGCTCGGCCCGCCTGGTGCTGGGCCGGACCGTCGGATCGGAGGGCGTGGATGTCGCCGAGCTGAGCCCGGACGGGGCCACGATCCTGGCCTCGGTGAACGCCACCAAGCTGACCGGGCCACTGCACCGCGGTTCGGTGGTCGGCGGGGTGGCCGAGATCTCGGCCCGGACCGGGAAGATCGTGCGCATGCTGGCCACCGAGCACGCCCACTACTCGGCGGACGGCGGTGGCAGCGAGGCCGGCTGGTACGAGACCACGTGCACGATGGGACCGGTCGACGTCACCGGTCATCACCTGCTGGTCGGCTGCGACCGCTTCGGGCGGGTGGACCGGACCCGGTTCACGCCCCTGCCTGGCGTGGACCAGAACACCTACTTCTCCGCCGCCTGGTAGCGCGGACGGCCCCGGTCCCTCGGACGGGGAGGGACCGGGGCCGCCCCGGCTTCAGGCCGGGAGCTGGCTCCGGCCGGACCAGCGGTGGGCGGGCCGCCAGCCCAGCACGGTCTCGGCCACCGAGCAGTCGACCAGGGCCCGCCAGGGATCGGACTGGTAGCGGGCCCGGTCCCGTATTGGCACGTCCGGGGTGATCCGGGCCGCCTGCTCCAGGCTGGGGCGGGTGGCCGCGATATCGGCGGCACAGAGCAGGGCGCGGTGGTGACCGGTCAGCGGGACGGTGACGGCCAATTCCACCGCGGTGGCCACGTCACGCACGTCCACGAACGCCCCGTACTCCCAGAACGGATCCCACTCCGACGCCGGGTCGGCCCGCCACTGGGACTCCCGGAGCCGGTACCAGTACGGCGTCCAGGCGTGCACCGGGCGCAGCGACACGGTGGGGATCCCGGTCCGGGCCGTGTGGCCCGCACACAGGTCTTCGGCCAGGAGCTTGGACAGGCCGTAGGGGCGCATGGCCCGGCGGGGATGGGCGTCGTCGACCGGGAAGTAGTCCGGGACCCGCTCGCCCTCGGCGATCCCCAGCGCCTGGGCACTGGAGAAGTGGATGACCCGCCCGGCCCCGGCGGCCTCGGCGGCCAGCAGGACGTGCCAGGTGCCCAACACGTTGACGGCCATGATCTGCTCCGGGGAGCCCGCGCTGTCGTGAGCCAGGGCCCCCAAGTGGACGACGGCGGCACAGCCCGCCGCCGCCCGCTGCACCTGGCCGAGGTCGAGCAGGTCATCGCCATCGGCCCGGTCGAAGCCGACGATCTCATGGCCGAGTCCGGCCAGATGCTCGGCCACCGGGGCCCCCACGCCGCCCCGATGGCCGGTGATCAGAATGCGCACGCGAACCATGCTCTCGCGTAATCAGTGCCCGGGCGCCGGTCAGATCTCCCGGATGGCCAGCTGGTCGCGCAGGCCGGTGAGGTCCAGGACCCGGAGGATGACCGTGCCTGAGCTGACCATCACCTCGGGCTGCTGGCCGAGGTGGTCGAACAGGACCTTGACCCCGGCGCTGTCCAGGTAGTCGACGCCGGTCAGGTCGAGGACCAGGCGGCTCGCGGCCTGGCTGTCGTCCAGGGCCCGGCGGAACTCCCCGGCGCTGGACATGTCGATCTCGCCCTTGACGGCCAGGGTGACGGTCTCGTCCCGTTCGGTGCGGGTCACCTCAAAGTTCATGGGGTGGCGGTCCTCTTGATCAGCTGTACGGTGGTGCCCACGCCGGTGGCGGAGATGTCCAGGTCGTCGATGAGGGCGTGCGCGAGCATCAGGCCGCGCCCGCGGCCGGAGACGCCGACGGGCTCCACCCACAGGCCATTGTCGCTGACCGAGACCCGGATCCGCCCCGGTTCCTGCTCCGCGACCAGGGCCACGGTACGCGCCGGGTCCAGCCGCGATCCGTGTTCGATGGCGTTGCTGGCCACCTCACCCACCGCGTGCAGCAGCTCGCTGGCGGCCGGGCCGTCCAGCCCGGCCAGGATCAGCCAGTCCCGCAGCGTGGCCCGGAGCCGGTACAGCTCGTCGGGGTGGGCAGGAAAGCGCAGCGACAGCGACGGGATCGTCGCCGACCCGGACCGGGCCGTGGGTGACGGGGATTCGCCGGGCACGGGGTAGCGGTACAGCAGGAAGGCGGCATCGTCATCGTGGGCTTGGCCGATGAGCTGCCCGGCCAGCCGGCCCGCGCAGTCGGCGGGCGGCACCGCCCGGGCTCCGGCCAGGACGGCGGCCGCGGCGGCGATGCCGACGTCGATCGACTTCCCCCGCCGCTCGACCAGTCCGTCGGTGTACAGCAGCAACGTCGATCCCGGGGGCAGGGTCGTCGTGGCCTGCGGGCGTTCCGGGTCATCGAGCACGGCCAGCGGGACCGACTGGGCCTGCTCCAGCAGCTCGAAGCTCCGGCCGCCGCGACCGTCGCTGCCGTCCGGCGGGGCCAGGTCGAGGATGGCCGGCGGGTGGCCCGCGCTGCTGTAGGTGACGGTGGCCGCGGCCGGGTCGATCAGCGCGCAGAACATGGTGCTGCAGCGTGCCTCCGGGATTCGCCGGGCGAAATTGTCCAGCGCGGACAGCACCTGGGCCGGCCCGCGGCCTTCCAGCAGCAGGACCCGGGCCGCGCTGCGCAGCTGCCCCATCACGGCGGCGGCCGCCGCTCCCTTGCCGACCACGTCGCCCACGGCCACGGCGAG
>DASXJM010000140.1:0-2871 GCA_036497405.1 Streptosporangiaceae bacterium
GGCTACGCCACCACCGAGGCGATCCGCAACATGCCGCAGTTCGCGGACCTGCCGATCATCACGGTGACGGCCAAGGCCATGAAGGGCGACCGGGAGAAGGCCATCGCGTCCGGGGCCACCGACTACATCACCAAGCCGGTCGACACCGGCCATCTGCTGGCCGTCATGCGCAACTGCCTGGAACGGGCGACCGCGCGGTGACGGGCCGAAGGAGCTGCTGAGGTGACCAACAAGGCACGGATCCTGCTCGTCGACGACCGGCGCGAGAACCTGGTCGCGCTGGAGGCCATCCTGTCCTCGCTGAACCAGACCCTGGTCACGGTCCAGTCGGGCGAGGACGCGCTGAAGGCGCTGCTGGTCGACGAGTTCGCGGTGATCCTGCTGGATGTGGTGATGCCGGGCATGGACGGCTTCGAGACCGCCTCGCACATCAAGCGGCGGCCGAAGACCCGGGACGTGCCGATCATCTTCCTGACCGCGGCCAGCGCCGAGCCGGACCACGCCTTCCGCGGCTACGCGGCCGGCGCGGTGGACTACATCTCCAAGCCGTTCGACCCGTGGGTGCTGCGGGCCAAGGTCGCGGTGTTCGTCGAGCTGTACGTCAAGAACCGGCAGCTGCGCGAGCAGGCCGAGCTGCTGCGCAGCCAGCTGGGCACCGGCGCGGCCCTGGAGCGGGCCCCGGCCCGCAAGGCCATCTCCGCCCCGGCCAACCAGGCCAGCCCGGACGCGGCCGCCGCCGGCGCCGAGGCACCCGGGGACGCGGCCGGAACTCCGGGCCAGGCCGTGGTCCCGGCCACCCCGGAGCCCGAGCCCGGGACCGAGGGCCCGCAGCCGCTGCTGCTGGAGCTGTCCAGCCGGCTGGCCGCGGTCGAGGACCTGGTCGGGGTGCTGGCCAGCCAGCCCGCGGTCGGCTCGGACAAGGTGCTGGCCGACTGCGCCGAGCAGCTAGACCACCGGGTGGGGCGGCTCCGGGACGCCCTGGACGCCCTCCGCGTCGGTTAGGGCCCCGTCCAGCCCGGCCCCGTCCAGCCCGGGCCGGACGGGCTGCCAGCCCGTCCCCGGCTCGTAGGTCCGGATGACCCTGGCCGGGACCCCGGCCAGCACGCAGTGGTCCGGAAACACGCCGCGGACCACCGAACCGGCCCCGACCACCACGTTGCGGCCGATGCGGGTGCCGGGCAGTACGATCGCGCCCGCGCCCAGCCAGCTGCCCACGCCGATCGACACCGGGCTGTTGGCCGGCCACTGCCGCCCGATCGGGATCTCCGGGTCGGCGTAGCCGTGGTTCTGGTCGGTGATGTAGACGTAGGGCCCGGTGAACACGTCGTCGCCGATCTCGATCCGCTGGTGAGCCACGATGTGGGTGCCCCGGCCGATGACGCAGCGGTCCCCGATCCGCAGCAGCGGGGCCGGGCCCAGTTCCTGGCCGGGCACGATCCCGGCCGAGATGCTCACCTGCGGGCCGACCAGGGTGTCGGCGCCGATCTCGATCCACGGCTCACCGAAGATCGCGCCCGGCGGGAACACCAGCACCGAACCGGACCCGAACGCCGCGAACCGGCGTCCGGCCGGACTGCCGGCGGTCACCGCGCCCGCGTCCTGGACCGCCTGCCAGGCCCGGTGCACCGCGCGCTGGGCCAGGCCCCGCAGTGTCCCCTTGCCCGGCACTCCGCTCCCCCGCGGTCAGCTGGCGGAGGCGGCCAGCTGGCCGCAGGCGCCGTCGATCTCCCGGCCGCGGGTGTCCCGCACGGTGACCGGCACGCCGTGGTCCTCCAGCCGGGCCACGAACTCGGCTTGGTCCTCGGGCCGGGAGGCGGTCCAGCGGGAGCCGGGGGTCGGGTTGAGCGGGATCAGGTTGACGTGGGCCAGGTGCCCGGCCAGCAGGTCACCGAGCAGGTCGGCCCGCCAGGCCTGGTCGTTGACGTCGCGGATCAGCGCGTACTCGATGGAGACCCGGCGGCCGGTGGTCTCGGCGTAGCCCCAGGCGGCGTCGAGCACCTCGGCCACCTTCCAGCGCCGGTTGACCGGCACCAGCTCGTCGCGGGCCTCGTCGTCCGGGGAGTGCAGCGACACGGCCAGGGTCACCGGCAGCCCCTCGTCGGCCAGCCGGCCGATGGCCGGGACCAGCCCCACGGTGGACACGGTGACCCCGCGGGCCGAGATGCCCAGCCCGGCCGGGGCCGGCTCGGTCAGGCGCCGGACCGCGCCGACCACGTTGCGGTAGTTGGCCAGCGGCTCGCCCATGCCCATGAACACCACGTTGGACACCCGGCCCGGGCCGCCCGGGATCTCGTCCCGGGCCAGGGCCCGGGCCCCGGACACGACCTGCTCGACGATCTCGGCGGTGGACAGGTTCCGGGTCAGGCCCGCCTGCCCGGTGGCGCAGAACGGGCAGGCCATGCCGCAGCCCGCCTGGGAGGACACGCACATGGTGACCCGGCCCGGGTAGCGCATCAGCACCGATTCGACGGCGGCATTGTCGAACGTCCGCCACAGCGTCTTCCGGGTCGTGCCGTCGTCGCAGGCCAGTTCCTTCTCGGCGGTCAGCAGCCGGGGCAGCAGCGCCCCGGCCAGCTGTTCGCGGGTGGCCTGGGGCAGGTCGGTCATCTCGGCCGGGTCGTCGGTCAGCCGGGCGAAGTACTGGCGGGACAGCTGGTCGGCCCGGAACGGCCGCTCCCCCAGGCCGGCCACGGCGTCACGGCGCTCGGCCAGCGACAGGTCGGCCAGGTGCCGGGGCGGCTTGGGACGGCCCGGGCGGCCGTCCTCGCGGACAGTGAGTCCCAGCGGCAGTGCTGAGCTGGGCTGACTCGGTGACACGGGGTTCCTCGATGGGGTTGGAAAACAAACAGCGACGATCAAGGATAGGCGGAC
>DASXJM010000141.1:0-14098 GCA_036497405.1 Streptosporangiaceae bacterium
TGGTAGGCCCGGGCGATGAAGTCCTGGCCGTAACCGGTGGACAGGGCCGGGTCGGGCAGCAGCACGGCGTAGCCGCGCGCGGCCAGCAGCCACGGGTTCCAGCGCCAGGACCAGGAGTTCCAGCTGGACATGGGGCCGCCGTGGACCCACAGCACCAGCGGGGCGGGACTGGTCACCGACGCCGACCGCGGCAGCACCAGCCAGCTCCGGATCGGGGTGCCGTCGTCCGCGGCCGCCTCGATCTCGGTCAGGTGGCCGGGCAGGTTCAGCGGGGCCCCCGGGCTGGCCAGCCGGGCCGGCTTCTGGCCATCGGCCGCCTCCAGCCGGACCGGGGTGGGCGGCTCGTCCACCGACGACCGCAGCGCGTAAAGGTAGCGGCCGTCGGGGGCCGGGTTCAGGTCGGTGTAGGCCCCGTCGTCGGCGGTGATCCGGGTGACCTCCCCAGAGGCCAGGCTCACCCGGAACACCGGCCGGCGGCCCTGGTCGTCGGCAGTGAAGTACACCGACGACGAGTCCGGGGCCCAGGCCAGCCCGGCGGGCCGCCGGTCGAAACCCGGCAGCAGGTCGCGTTCGTCGCCACCGGCCAGCGGGGCGAGCATGATCGTCTCGTCCCCGGGCCGGTCGGAGGTGTGCTGCTCGGAGCGGACGCAGGCCACCCACTGACCGTCGGGCGAGACCTCCGGGCCCTCGAAGTCGAAGCCGGGGGCGGACAGCAGGGTGCGCCGGGCGCCGTCGGCCACGTCGATCGCGGCCAGCACGGCTCGCAGGTCACTCGGGGAGTCCCACTGGCGCCAGCCGGTGACCACGGTCCGGCCGTCGGGGGCCAGGGTGAACGACTGCTCGTCCAGGGCCCGTCCCGGGCCGGGGGTGAGGTCGCGGGGCGGCCCCGCGCCGTCCTCGGCCGGCAGCGCGAACAGCCGCAGCTCGGCCGGGCCCAGGTCGTGGTCCCAGTACCGCACCGGGACCGACTCGTGCAGGATCGCGGTGACGCCGGCCTCCTCGCGGGCCTGGCGCCGGGCGGCGTCGTCCTCGGTCAGGCTGGCGTCGCCGCCGGAACCGGCGCCGGGCAGCACCGGGGCGGCCAGCAGTACCTCGTCGGTCCCGGCCGCGGTCTCGGCCGCGCTGACCCCGCCGGGCAGGACGGCCAGCCGGATCGCCTCGCCGCCGCCAGCCGGCAGCCGCCACAGGGCCGCCTCGTCCGCGGCCGCGCCGTCGTCCGCGCCGGCCTGCTGGCCGGGCCGCTTGGACACGTACAGCAGCGACCCGTCGGGGCGGAACCGCGGATTGCTCTCGCCGTTCTTGGACCAGGTCAGACGGCGGGGGGCCGCGCTGTCCCCCGGGTGCGCGGGCAGCCGCCAGATGCTGCTGACGTATTTCTTGCGGTCCTCGCTGAGCGTCTGCACCACCGCGGCCAGCCAGCTGCCGTCCGGGGCCAGCCGGAGGCCGCCGACCCGCGGGATCTCCACGTACCGGGCCATGTCGTCGAAGGGCGTACCGGTGGCCCCGGTCGCGGGCGGGGCACCCCGGTCCTGGCTCACCGGCTGTCGGTGATCATGGCCGCCCCCGCGGTGGCGTTGGTGGCCTCGTCGATCAGGATCAGGCCGCCGGTCTGCCGGTTCCGGGTGTAGGGGTCGGAGAAGATGGGCTGGGTCAGCCGCAGCGTCACCCGCCCCACCTCGTTCAGCCCGAGCTGGGTGGCGTCCTCGTCCCGGTGCAGGGTGTTGACGTCGATCCGGTAGTGCAGGTCGCGCACGATGGCCTTGACCGTGCGGGTGGTGTGCTTGACCACCAGCCGGCTGCGCGGGGTGAGCGGCTTGTCGCCGACCATCCAGCACACCATGGCCTCGACGTCCTGGGTGACCGTGGGCCGGTTGTGTGGCCGGCAGATCATGTCCCCGCGCGAGATGTCGACGTCGTCGTCCAGCAGCAGCGTCACCGACATCGGCGGGAACGCCTCATCCACCGGCTTGCCCGCGGCCTCGAGCCCGCGGACCTTGGTGGTGAAGCCGGACGGCAGGTGCATGACCTCGTCGCCGGGCCGGATGACCCCGCCCGCCACCTCACCGGCGTAGCCGCGGTAGTCGTGCAGGCTCGGGTCGGTGGCCTGGTGCGGGCGGATGACGTACTGGACCGGGAACCGCACGTCGATCAGGTTCCGGTCCGACGCGATGTGCACGTGCTCCAGGTGGTGGAGCAGCGACGGCCCGTCGTACCAGGGCATGTTGCTCGATCGCTGGACGACATTGTCGCCATGCAGAGCCGAAATCGGAATGAAGGTCAGGTCGCCGATGTCCAGCTTGGCCGCGAAGGCCGTGAATTCGGCCGCGATCCGCTCGAACACGGCCTGGTCGTAATCGACCAGGTCCATCTTGTTCACCGCCAGGACCAGGTGCGGGACCTGGAGCAGCGTGGCCAGGAAGGCGTGACGCCGGCTCTGCTCGGTCAGCCCGTTACGGGCGTCGACCAGGACCACGGCCAGGTCGGCGGTGGAGGCGCCGGTGACCATGTTCCGGGTGTACTGGATGTGGCCAGGCGTGTCGGCGATGATGAACTTCCGTCGCGGGGTGGCGAAGTACCGGTAGGCGACGTCGATCGTGATGCCCTGCTCGCGCTCGGCCCGCAGGCCGTCGGTCAGCAGGGCCAGGTTGGGAGTTTCCTCGCCGCGGTCGCGTGACGTCCGCTCGACCGCCTCGAGCTGATCCTCGAAGATGGCCTTGGAGTCGTAGAGCAGGCGCCCGATGAGGGTGGACTTGCCGTCGTCGACCGAGCCGGCGGTGGCGAACCGCAAGATGTCCATCAGAAGTAACCCTCCCGCTTGCGGTCTTCCATGGCCGCCTCACTGGTCCGGTCGTCGGCCCGGGTCGCACCACGTTCGGTGATCCGGGTCGCCGCGACCTCGGTGATCACCTCGGCGACGGTGGCCGCGGTGGACTGCACCGCCCCGGTGATCGTCATGTCGCCTACCGTCCGGTACCGGACCGTGGACGTGAACGGCGACTCGTTCCCGGCCAGGGTCAGGTATTCGTTCACGGCCAGCAGGATGCCGTCCCGTTCGAAGACCTCGCGCTCGTGGGCGTAGTAGATCGACGGGATCTCGAGGTTTTCCCGCTCGATGTAGGCCCAGACGTCGAGCTCGGTCCAGTTCGACAGCGGGAACACCCGGATGTGCTCGCCGCGCTTGAGCCGGGTGTTGTACAGGTTCCACAGCTCGGGCCGCTGGTTCTTGGGGTCCCACTGGCCGAAGTCGTCGCGGAAGGAGAACACGCGCTCCTTGGCCCGGGCCTTCTCCTCGTCCCGGCGGGCCCCGCCGAACAGCGCGTCGAAGCGGTGGTCCTCGATCGCGTCGAGCAGGGTGACGATCTGGAGCCGGTTCCGGCTCACCCAGCGACCGGTCTCCTCCACGGCCCGGCCGGCGTCGATCGAGTCCTGCACGCTGGCCACGATCAGCCGGACCCCCAGCTCGGCGACCCGCTGGTCGCGGAAGGCGAGGACCTCGGGGAAGTTGTGCCCGGTGTCCACGTGCATGACCGGGAACGGGATGCTGGCCGGGCTGAACGCCTTCGCGGCCAGCGCGAGCATGACGATCGAGTCCTTGCCGCCGGAGAACAGCAGCGCGGGCCGCTCGAACTCGGCGGCGACCTCGCGGATCACATGGATCGATTCTGCCTCCAGCACGTCGAGCTGGGACAACGTGTAGTCGGTGCGCATCAGGTCTTCCAGGAAGCGTCGGGGTCAGGACTGAGCGGTACGAATGGCGTCCAGTAGTGCACCCGCCAGCACCGGCGGACAGACCAGGATATCCGGCATGAGCAGGTCAGACTGATTGTAGGAGAGCTCGCTGCCGTCGATCCGGGAGGCATGGAAGCCGGCCGCCCGGGCCACCGCCACCGGCGCCGCCGAGTCCCATTCGTACTGGCCACCGGCGTGCACGTAGGCGTCGGCGACCCCGGTCAGCACCGCGGCCACCTTGGCTCCGGCCGACCCGAGCGGATCGAGATCGGCCCCGGCCAGCTCGGCCATCCGGGGCAGGAACGGCGCGGGCCGGGACCGGCTGACCACGATCCGGTACGGCTGGGACGGCGGATCGGCCGGCCGGGGCGGCGCGTTCACCGTGCTCAGCACCTCGTCCTGGGCGGGCAGCGCGACGGCGCCGGCCGACAGACCGCCCTCGGCCCGTTCCCACAGCGCCACGTGCACGGCCCAGTCGGTCCGGCCGGCCTCGCCGAACTCGCGGGTCCCGTCCAGCGGGTCGACGATCCACACCCGGTCCGCGCTCAGCCGGGCCGGGTCGTCCGCGCCCTCCTCGGACAGCACCACGTCGTCGGGGCGGAGCCGGGCCAGCTCGGTGGCCAGGAACTCGTGCGCCAGCTGGTCGCCCGCCTTGCGCAGCTCATCCGCGGAGCCACCCCGGGCCCGCAGGTCAATCAGGCGGTGTCCCGCCACCACGGCGAGATCGCGGGCGAGGTGGTGGTCGTCGTCCGATGCCATGGCGGGGCTCTCCTCGGGTCTGCGCTTCGGGGTCTGCGCTGAGGCTCAGTGTTGGCCTCGGGGGATCGAATCCCCCCAGACCCCCCTACGCGAGCTTCGCTCGCGCAAGGCGGTCAATCAGCGTGGAACGTGTTCTGCGTGGCCGCCATTCCCTTGGACAGCAGCATCTCCACCGCGTCGGCGCCGCGGTCGATGAGCAGCGGCAGTTCCTTGCGCTCGGTGGTGGAGAAGTCGCGCAGCACGAAGGCGGCCGCGTCCATCCGGCCCGGCGGGCGGCCGATGCCGATCCGGACCCGGTTGTAGGCGTTGGTGTCCAGCGATTTGGTGATCGAGCGCAGGCCGTTGTGGCCGTTGTCGCCGCCGCCGAGCTTGAGCCGGACGGTCCCGAACGGGATGTCCAGCTCGTCGTGCACGATCACCACCCGCTCGGGCGGCACCTTGTAGAACGACGCCAGCGCGGCCACCGGGCCGCCGGACGTGTTCATGTAGGTCCGCGGCTTGGCCAGCGTGGCCGGGATCCCGGCCAGCCGACCGTCCGCGACCTCGTTGCGGGTCCGGTGGGCCTTGAACCGCGCGCCCATCCGCTCAGCGAGCAGGTCCACCACCATGTGCCCGGCGTTGTGCCGGTTCCCGGCGTACTCCGGGCCCGGGTTCCCGAGCCCGGCGATGATCCAGCGTTCGTCGTCGGCCACCGCCGGGTCCTTCCTCGCCCACGGAACCCGCATTCAGCGGCCGGGTCAGCCCTCGTCGCCGTCGGCGGACGAGTCACCCTCGGCGCCGGTCTCACCGACCGGCTCCGGCACCTCGGCGCCCTCGGCCCCGCCCAGGTCGGCCTCGAGCTGCTCGGCGGTCGGCGCGGCCAGCACGTGCAGGATCAGCGTCTCCGGGTCGACCGCGAGGGTCGTGCCCTCGGGCAGCTGGAGGTCGCTGGCGTGCAGGGAATCACCGATCTGCATGCCCTCGATGCTGACGTCGATCCCGTCCGGGATGTTGGTCGCGTCGGCCTCGACCGGGAGCTGCACGACCTGCTGGTTGAGCATGCCGTCCGGGGCCACTTCGCCGGTGACCCGGACCGAGATCTCGACCCCGACCTTCTCACCCCGGCGGACCAGGATCAGGTCGGCGTGCTCGATGAAGCCCCGGATCGGGTCCCGGTCCACAGACTTGGGCAGGGCCAGGCCGGTGACGCCGGGGATGCCGTCCAGCTGGATCAGCACGTTCGGCGTCTTCAGCGCGAGCATCAGCTCGTGGCCGGGCAGCACGACGTGGCGCGTCTCCTGGCCGTGGCCGTAGAGCACGGCAGGCACGAGGCCCGCACGGCGCGTACGCCGGGCAGCGCCCTTGCCAAACTCGGTGCGCGGCTGGGCGGCGATGCGGACCTCAGGCACGGTGGTCACTCCTTGAGACAATGGGGGTACATCAGCACGGTCGTGCGGCCCGGATCGGGCCCACCAGAGGCGGCGTCCGCCCACAGGGGGACGCCCGCGCTCACACCGCGCGTCTTGCAGTGTAGCCGAGAACTGCCCATCTAGCGTTCCGGGCGGGACAGCACGGTGGCCGCCCCGCCCGGAAACTGGGCTGATTACCGGTCAGCTCACGACTCGCCCTGGTGCTCCATGGCCGGGTCGGACGCGGGCTCGTCCTGGTGCTCCATGTCCGGAGTAGCCTCGACGTCCTGGTGCTCCATGGCCGGCTCGGACTGGTGCTCCATCGCCGGCTCAGACTGGTGCTCCATGGCCGGTTCCGACTGGTGCTCCATCGCCGGGTCGGACTGGTGCTCCATGCCCGGGTCGGTAGTTTCGCTGGTCCCCATGATCGTCCCTTCTTTTTCCCTGACCCCCGTGAGCCAGGACGAACGAGCCCCCCTCGGGCAAAGGGTAGTCAGGCATGCTCGACCAATCGGGGAACTCAGGCGGAAACCGGGACTTACTTCACGGTAAGACTTTTATGTCACCACCGAGCGTGGACAGCTCGTCACGGGTTTCCGCAGCCAGCGCGTCCTCGTGCAGTTCCTCGAAGATTGCGCTGGCTTCCAGCCAGGACTGCTTGGCCTCCGTCAGCCGGTGCATCCGCGCCTGGGCCCGGCCGAGGAACAGCAGAGTGAGCGCTTGGACCTGCCGTTCCCCGGTCGCCCGGCGAATGGCCAGTGCGTCCTGGAAATGGCGCAGAGCTTCGTCCGCCTGCCCCAGTCCCAGGTAGGCCTGCCCCAGGTTGTGCCGGGCATAGCCTTCGCCATGGGGAGTATTCAACTCGGCGAACAAGGCACGGGCCTGCCGGAACCAGTCGATCGCCTCGTCCCACTCCTCGAGCGCCAGGTGGGCCTCGCCCAGGTTATTGAGAGCGACCCCTTCACCGTAGCGATGACCTACCTCACGCTGCAGCACCAGCGCCCGGTTGGCCGGATCCAGCGCGTCCTCGCTGCGGCCCAGCTGGAGGTGGGCGTGGGCCAGGTTGTTCGCGGCCTGAGCCTCACCCCGCCGGTCACCGATCTCCCGCTGGATGGCCAGGGCCTGCCGGTAATAACCGAGCGCGTCGCCCTCGCGCATCTGACCATGGACCAGCCCCAGATTGTTCAGAACCCAGGCCTCGCCGCGCCGGTTGTCGACCTGGCGGGTGCTCTCCAGGGCGACCATGTGGCTGGACACCCATTCGGCCCGGCAGTTCAGCGTGTCGAAACAGCCGAGCACCGCCACGGGCACACGCCAGGCGGCGTCGTGGAAGCCGTATCGAGCGGCCTGCTCGGTGACCGCCACCAGATTCATTCGTTCCCGCTCGGCCCATTCGAGGGCAGTGCCGACATCACGGAAGCTGAGCGGCTGATGGTCCGAGGGCACCATGTCGATCGGCACCCGGTCCCGCTGCGGAGTAGCGATCGCATCGGCGGCGCTGGCGGTGTGCAGGTACCAGGCGACCAGCCGGTAGACCGCTTCCTGGCGGCCCTTCTCGGGCTCCTCGGCCAGGGACCGCTCGACGGCGTAGACGCGGACCAGGTCGTGGAAGCCGTAGCAGTCCGGCCCCGGTGACTCCAGCAGGTGGGCGTCGACCAGGAACTCGAGCGTGTCCTCGACCTCGGCTTCGGCCTCGCCGAGCAGGGCGGCCGCGGCGGCCAGGCTGATGGTCGCGCCCTGCCAGAGGCCCAGCACGCGCAGCGCGTGCGCGGGCGAGAGGTGGCCGGGCGGGATGGCGGCGGGCAGGCTGGCGAAGCTGACCTCGAAGCTGGCCCGGACGGCGAGGTCGCCGACCTTCAGCTCGTCCAGGCGCCGGTGCTCGTCGTGCAGCCTGGCCGCCAGGGACCGGATGCTCCAGGATCGCCGGGCCGCCAGCCGGGCCGCGCAGATGCGGATGGCCAGCGGCAGGCCGGCGCAGGCGACCAGGACTTCGGCGGTGGCGTCCGGCTCGGCGGCGGCCCGCGGGGCACCGACGATGCGGCTGAACATGGTCAGCGCCTCGGCGTCGTCCAGCACCTCGAGGTGGACCAGGCCGCCGCCGACCAGGTCGGGCAGGCGGCTGCGGCTGGTCACGATCACCGCGCAGGCCGCGGTGCCCGGCAGCAGCGGCCGGACCTGGGCCGCGTCGCGGGCGCTGTCGAGCAGGATCAGCATCCGGCGCCCGTTCAGCCGGGTCCGGTACTGGGCCGCCCGCTCCTCCTCGCTGGCCGGGATCTGGGCGCCGTCGACCCCGAGGTCGCGCAGGAAACGGGCCAGCACCTCGGACGGGGCCAGCGGCTGGCCGGTGGCCCCCTGCAGGTCCACGTAGAGCTGACCGTCCGGGTACTTCGCGCGCAGCCGGTGGGCCGCATGGATGGCCAGGGTCGTCTTGCCGAGACCACCGGCCCCGGCCACCAGCGCGACCGGGACCGCGCCCGGGTTGTCCTCGGCATCGCCCGGCGACAGCAGGTCACACAGGTGCTGGACATGCAGCTCACGGCCGGTGAAGTCGACGATGTCGGCGGGCAGCTGCATCGGGTGGGGCGCGCCCGGGTCCGGTTCGGCGGGCCCCTGCCCGGCCGTGACTCCGGTGTCGATCCGGCCCAGGGCGATCGAGCCGGGCGAACCGGCCGCCGCGCCGTTGGGTGCGGCCTCCACCGGGTCCTGGCCGGCCCGGTCACGGCCGCGGTCCTGATCGCTGATCTCCGCCTCGGGCCGGGGTGGCGGGACGCTGGCGGCCGCCGGCGGCGGCCGGCGCCGGTCCGTCGCGCGCCGGGCGGGCGGGACCGGCGGGGCGGCCGCGGCTGGCCCGCTGGTGGGTGATCCGGTCGCGGGGGCCGCGGGGGCGGCGTTCAGCGGCTCGTCCCGCAGCAGGCGCGCGAACAGGTCGCGCAGATCCGGGCCGGGGTCGACCCCGAGCTGATCGGACAGGACCGTGCGGGCCTGGTCGTAGGCGGCCAGGGCTTCGGCGCGGCGGCCGGCCCCCTCCAGGGCGCGCAGCAGCAGGAGCCAGAGCTCTTCCTTGAGTGGCTGGTCGGCCAGCAGGCGGCGCAGCTCGGGGACCGCGTCCCGGTACTGACCGGAGGCCACCCCGGCCGCCAGGCGCAGCTCGGCGGCGCTCTGCCGCAGCTCGTTCAGCCGGTTGGCCTCGGCCTCGACGAACGGCGACGGCGGCACGTCGGCCAGGGCGTCACCCCGCCACAGCTCCTCGGCCTCGGTCAGCAGCTGGCTGGCGGCCTCCGGGTCGTGGCCGCTCAGCGCCTGCTGGCCCTGGCGCAACAGCATCGTGAAGCGCTGGGTGTCCAGGTCGCCGGGCCCGATCCGGAGCTGGTAGCCGGGCGACTGGGTGCGCAGCAGCTTGCCCTCGTGGTCGCCGATGAACCGGCGCAGCCGCAGCACGTAGATGCTGATCATGTTGCTGGCCCGGGCGGGCGGGGTGTCGCCCCAGACCTCGTGGATCAGGGTGTCGGTCGGGACGATCTGCCCTGAGGCCAGCAGCAGCCGGGCCAGCACAGCCCGCCATTTGGGTGCCCCGATGGACGTCCAGTCCGCTCCGGTCTGGACCTCGAGCGACCCCAGCATCCGGAACCGCATCAGCCTGATCTGCCCGGGTTCACGATCTCATCTGCCTCCGGGTTCAGTGACGAACGCCGCCCGGTACCGGCGAGCGTATCCGCGCCCCACCGAACCGCCCAGGTACACGTCGGCACAAGGAGCCGGACAACATGGCAACTTTCTCATGAATCCACCAGAAGGTAAATCACGGACACAACCACCCCCCGGCTGACCTGGCCAAACGTGACGTAATCGCGGCGCAATCGAGGCACAAGGACCCACTGGCACGCTGAGGGCAATTCCGGCGCGGGAGGGCTGGGAGACCGGGGGGAACGGAGGGGCCCGGCCCGATCACCGGGGACCGCAACAGGGGCGCGGTTCGCGGTGATCGGGTCAAGGGCTCCAGCGGAACCAGGTCACTTCCTGGCCGCCGCTTCGCGGCTGGCCGGGAGGCGTCCCTTGCGGCCTCTCACAAGGGACGGCGGCCCGCTCGCGCATACGGGGCAAGGCGCGAGTGGGCCGCGCGCAGGCCGGGCCGGCCGTCGTGGGGAGCGGCGGCCGGTCAGGCGGGACGGGTGCGGCCGGTCACGGTCGTAGCGCGAAGCCGGGGGTCCGGGGGGACCCGGGGGGAAAGTGAGACGGGTGACCGTCGTGCCAGCGGGGGTTCGGTACGGCGGTCACCCTCTCGGCGGGTCAGCTCTCGCCGCCGAACAGGCTGGTGACCGAACCGTCGCTGAACACCTCGTTGATGGCCCGGGCGATGAGCGGGGCGATGGACAGCACGGTGAGCTTGTCGAACCGGCGCTCGGGCGGGACCGGCAGCGTGTTGGTGATCACAACCTCGCTGATCTGCGAGTTCTTGAGGTTGTCCACGGCCGCCCCGGACATCACGCCGTGGGTGGCGACCACGATCACCTTGGCCGCGCCCTGGTCGAACAGGGCCTCGGCCGCCTTGGTGATGGTCCCGCCGGTGTCGATCATGTCGTCGACCAGGATGCAGGTCCGGCCCTCGACCTGGCCCACGACCTCGAACATCTTGACCTGGTTGGCCACGTCCGGGTCGCGGCGCTTGTGGATGATGGCCAGCGGGGCCCCGAGCCGGTCGGTCCAGCGCTCACACATCCGGACCCGGCCCGCGTCCGGCGCGACCACCGTCACCTGGCTGAGGTCCAGCTTGTCCTCGATGTAGTCGGCCAGGATGGGCAGCGCGAACAGGTGGTCGACCGGGCCGTCGAAGAAGCCCTGGATCTGCGCGGTGTGCAGGTCCACGGCCATGATCCGGTCCGCCCCGGCGGTCAGGAACAGATCGGCCATCAGCCGGGCCGAGACCGGCTCGCGGCCGCGGCTCTTCTTGTCCTGGCGGGCGTAGCCGAAGAACGGGGTGACCACCGTGATCCGCTTGGCCGACGCCCGCTTGAGCGCGTCGACCATGATCAGGTGCTCCATGATCCACTGGTTGATCGGCGCGGTGTGGCTCTGCAGCACGAACACGTCGCAGCCGCGGACCGAGTCCAGGAACCGGACGAAGATCTCGCCGTTGGCGAAGTCGAACGCCCGGGTCGGGGTGAGATCGCTGCCGAGGCAGGCCGCCACCTCCTCGGCCAGCTCCGGGAAGGCTCGCCCGGACACGAGCATCAGCCGTTTCTCGCTGTTCGCCATGATGCCGGTCATTCGGCTGACCCTTCCTGATCGGTGGCGTCGTCCGCGGGCCGTGCCGCCTCGGGCTGTGCTACCTCAGACTGTGCCGCCTCAGACTGGGCGGCCTCGGCCGCGGCCGCCGAGGCGGTGCCGGGCCGGCGGCGGGCCACCCACCCGGGGATGTTCCGCTGGCTGGCCCGGCCGATGCCGAGCGCCCCGGCCGGGACGTCCTCGGTGATCACCGACCCGGCCGCGGTGTAGGCGCCGTCACCGACCTGCACCGGGGCCACCAGCATGGTGTCGCTGCCGATCCGGACCTGGTCGCCCACGTGCGTGCGGTGCTTGGCCACACCGTCGTAGTTGACGAACACGGTGGCCGCGCCGATGTTGGAGCCGGCCCCGATGTCGGCGTCGCCCACGTAGGTCAGGTGCGGCACCTTGGTGCCCTCGCCCACGTTCGCGTTCTTCATCTCCACGAAGCTGCCCGCCCGGGCCCCGCGGCCGAGCCGCGAGCCCGGCCGCAGCCGGGTGTACGGGCCCACGGTGGCCTCGGGGCCGATCTCGGACTGCTCGCAGACCGCGTTGATGACGCTGGCCCCGGCCCCGACCACGGTGTCGCGCAGGACCACCCCCGGACCGACGTGGGCCCCGGCCCCGACCGTGGTTCGCCCCTCCAGCTGGGTCGACGGCCCGAGCTCGACGTCGGGAGCCAGGGTGACCTCGGCGTCCAGCCAGGTGGTGGCGGGGTCGACGATGGTCACGCCGGCCCGCATCCAGTGTTCGAGCAGCCGGTCGTTGTAGACCCGCCGGGCCTGGGCCAGCTGGACCCGGTCGTTCACGCCCTGGATCTCGGTCGCGTCGCTGGCCACCAGCGTGCCGACCCGGTGGCCGTCACCGCGCAGGATGCCGACCG
This sequence comes from Streptosporangiaceae bacterium, assembly GCA_036497405.1. Classification (GTDB taxonomy): domain Bacteria; phylum Actinomycetota; class Actinomycetes; order Streptosporangiales; family Streptosporangiaceae; genus Bog-532. The sequence goes on from DASXJM010000141.1 coordinate 12,022, forward strand.
CGTCGGTCAGGTACTCCTGGCCCTGGGCGTTGGCCGACGGCAGCCGCTTGATCGCGTCGGCCAGCAGCAGCCCGTCGAACACGTAGCAGCCGGAGTTGATCTCATCGATCTGCCGCTGCTCCGGGCTGGCGTCGCGGTCTTCCACGATCCCGGTCAGGGCGCCGGAGGCGTCGCGCACGATGCGGCCGTAGCCGGCGGGGTCGGGCACCCGGGCGGTCAGCACGGTCACCGCGTTACCGGCCTGCTCGTGCTCCCGGGCCAGCGCGGCCAGGGTCTCCGCGCGCAGCAGCGGCATGTCCCCGTAGGTGACCAGCACCTGACCCGGGATCTCGCCGACAGTCTCGATGACCGTGCGGATCGCGTGCCCGGTGCCGTTCTGCTGATCCTGGACGACGATCCGCGCGTCCGGCACCTGGTTGAGCACGTGCGCGCTCACCTGGTCGCGGGCATGGCCCACCACCACGACCAAGCGCTCGGGCTCCAGGTCCCGGGCGACGGCGATGGCGTGCCCGAGCATGCTGCGCCCGCACAGCGGATGCAGCACCTTCGGGAGCGCGGACTTCATTCGGGTGCCCTCGCCTGCGGCGAGGACGATGACGGCGGCCGGCCGGCTGGGGCTCACTCCGCAGGGCTCCTCGGATCGCTGCCGGTACGACGGGGCCGTGACATGGCCGTTCACGCACCCCTCACTGGGAGGATACCGCCAGGTCGCACAGCTCGACCCCGGATCAACCCGGCCGGCTCCCCGATCACTCCGGCAGGGTGAGGGTGATGTCGGCCTGCCGGGTCCGCCCGTTGCCCGCGGATAGCGTGGCCACGCCGGGCCGGTAGCCGCCCGCCACCAGCGTGTATCGCCCGGACGGCACATCGCTGAGGGCGAAGTTCCCGTCCGGGTCGGCGGTGGCGGCGGCGATCTCGGTGCCGACCTCGTTGGTCAGCGTCACCTCGGCCCCGCCGAAGGGCTGGTCGCCGTCGGCGACCAGGACCGTGCCGATCACGCGCCCGGAGGCGGGCAGCTCCACGTCGTGGGTGACCAGTTCCCCCTCTTCCACCGCGACCTGCTCGGCCAGCGGCGCGTAGGCTGCGGCCGCCACGACCAGGGTGTACTGGCCTTCGGCGAGCTGGCTGAGCCGGTACGAGCCGTCCGGCCCGGTGCTGGCCGCGCCCGCGATCTCGCCCCGGGCGTTGGCCACGGTCACGGTGGCCCCGCTGACCGGCTGGCCGGAGCGGCCGGCCCGGACCGTGCCGGCCAGGCCGCTGCCGCCGCGCAGCACGATGTCATGGCTGGTGCCCGCGCCGGGGGCGGTCAGCACGCTGGCCGCGGGCTGGTGCCCGGGAGCCGAGACGATGACCAGGTACGACCCGGCTCCCGGCGCGGCCAGCCGGTACTGGCCCGCCGTGTCGGCCCGGGCCACCGCGACCTGGCGGCCGGACATGTCGGCCAGGGTGACGGCCGCGCCCGGGATCGACCCGCCGTCGGCCGTGCGCACGCGGCCGCTGACCGGAACCTGCTCGAACTGCTCCACCGCACTCATTCCCCGTGACCTGTCGCGAGTTGCGGTGCCGCCGCCTCCGGAGCCGGAGCCGCCGGGGCTTCCTCCGGGGCCGCGGCCGGGGGCGGGGCCAGGCCACCGACCCGGACCACCACCGAGGTGGTCTCGCCGCTGGTCACCTCGACCGTGGCCGACACCGGCTCGTGGCCGCCGGCCACCAGCACGTGCTCGCCGTCGCCCAGGCCGGTCAGCCGGTACCAGCCGTCGGCGTCGGTGGTCGCGCGGGCCACGATCTCGCCGCTGGCGCTGGCGGCGGTGACGCTGATCCCCGGCATCGGGGCCCCGCCCGGGGCCCGGACGAAGCCGTGCGCCTCTCGCTCCAGCGGCAGGGTCAGCTGGGCCGTCTCGGCGTGCCCGTTCAGCTCGACGTCGCGGCGGGCGGGCAGGTGCCCGGAGGCGGTGGCGGTGAGCGCGTAGCGGCCGGCCGGCGCCCCGGCGACCGTGAACGCGCCGTCGCCGCTGGTCACCGCGCTGGCCACCACCCGGCCGGACCGGTCGCTGACCACGACCTCGGCCCCGGCCAG
>DASXJM010000142.1:0-4109 GCA_036497405.1 Streptosporangiaceae bacterium
CCGCCCGCCGAGGCGATGCGCCGCTGGATGGACCTGTTCGGCGACTGGCTGGTCACCAAGCACGGCATGCTCGACACCCTGCTGGCCATGGTCGAATCCGGCACGATGGCCAGCGCCCAGGGCCGCGGCGAGCTACTAGAGGCGATCACCTCGATCCTCGACGCCGGCCGCTCCGCCGGCGACCTCCGCCCCGACGTCACCGCCGAAGACATCGCCGCCGCCCTGGTCGGCATCTTCACCGTGGCCGGCCAACCCCCCAACCACCCCCAGGCCGCCCGCCTCCTCAACCTCCTCCGCGACAGCCTCACCCCCGGCCACCCGCCCCTTGGCCAGACGGACACCTGACGCAAGTTTTTGCCTTCCAGGGCAGCAAAGCTGATCAGGAGCAAGCTGTGCTCGCATGATCCGATGACCAGGCTGCGGATAATGGCAGCTTCGCCAAAACACAGGCTTGCGAGAGCATGGCGCCAGCGCGATAATTTTGCTGCACCTGTCCCGGTGAACCAAGGGGGGTCGGCAATATGGCTGCCAATCAACAACGCCGTTTCGGGTGGCTGGGTGGATTTATCTCCGGCGTTATTTCAGGGTTACTGGTCTCATTCATCCTCACGCCAACTGGGCATGCCGCAGGTGTCTACGTAGCTAACTTGAATAGCAAACCGAGCTGCCGCAATCCTCAGTGGCTCATGCAGGTTCCCGATGATCAGATATTTTCCGACTCGTACTATTTCTCGGCCGACACCCTCCCGTACTACGGGATCCAGCACACGCCCGACTACTCTGTCGACGGCGACCTCCGGACAGCGTGGCTGCAATGGTGGCCCACCACCGATCTGAACGCCGGAGATGATACGAAAAACTGGATCACGTGGTCATTCCCGCATTCATACGACGTCCGCCTGATCTGCATTATAAATGGCTGGCAAGCGGACCACGAAACCAATATAGAAACTCTACCCATCAGCAGGGCCCTTATCTCCTCGGGCCATGCATCCAACTCAGAAATACCTAACTATAAGCTTTGTCCACCGGTCGCCAGCCGACTCGATGACTATCTACACGCGTATACCTACCAATGGCAACCGGTATCGTTCAGCTGTAACACAAATTCGGTAACACTAACGATAGAAAGCGTGGCAGCGAGCTCAGAAGCGGCCCGGAAGAAATCTTTGGATAAGGTGCCCGAGCCACTATTGGCGAAGACCAAGCGACCACTGGCCGGGCTGTCCGAAGTACGCTTCTACTACGCTCCCGCGATACTTTCTCATTTGCCGTACTGACGGCTATGCGGGTCAGCGGGCGTCGAGGTCGCGGTCGCGGTCGATCCACTTGTGGAGGTCCGGCGGCTCGAAGGTGGCCAGCCGCCGCAGCAGCCGGGCTGGCTGGTCGTCGAAGTAGATACCGTCGCGGTGCTCGCGGCGGACGAAGCCCTCGGCCACCATGAGGTCGAGCTGGGCTGCGGTTGGCGCGTAGAACCCGTTGATGTTCAGGAATCCGGTTGGCTTGTGCTGCAGGCCCAGCTGCGTCCAGCTGGCCGTCTCGAACGCCTCCTCCAGGGTCCCGAGCCCGCCCGGCAGCGCGATGAAGGCGTCCGACAGCTCGGCCATGAGCGCCTTGCGCTCGTGCATGCCGCCGACCAGGCGCAGTTCGCTGAGCCCACCGTGCGGCGGCTCCGCGCCGGCCAGGTTGCGCGGCATCACCCCGGTCACCACCCCACCCGCGTCAAGCGCGGCGTCCGCGACAACCCCCATGAGCCCTTCACTGGCTCCCCCGTACACCAGCCGGATCCCCCGCCCGGCCAGCAGCCGCCCCACTTCCCCCGCCGCCTGCTCGTACGCCGGGCTGGCGCCCCGGTTGCTGCCGCAGAACACGCACACCGCTGCCAGCTCCACACCCATAGCCGCATCATCCACCGCCCCGCGACCCGGAGCGAGCCAATTTCAGAGTGCTTGTCTTACAATGGTTGTATGACAGCGGTGACCATCAGTTTTCGTGCCGACGAGCAGACCATGGCTGAGCTCCGTCAGCTGGCTGAGGGCGGGAACCTGTCGGATGCGATTCGCGAGCTCATCCATGCTCAGTACACCGCCCGCCTGTACGCGGAGGCCGCCCGCGACGCCGAAAGGTTGCGCGAAGACCCGGACGACCTGGCCGAAATCAAGGCCGTGAACGAAGAGCTGGACGACATCAGTGCGTGGTGACCTCTACCGGCTCCGCCCCGCGAAGGACGCGACCGGACATGAACAGCGCGGCCCCCGGTATGCGGTGGCCGTCCAGAGCGATCGAATTCCGCTGTCCACGCTGATCGTCGCCCCCACCTCGACCAGTGCGCAGCCCGCTGTTTTCCGCCCGGAGATCGACATGGATGGGACCAGGACCCGCGTGCTCGTCGATCAGATGCGGGCCGTCGACGCGACCCGGCTCGGTGATTTCGCTGGCCGCCTCGATGCCGTCGAGACCGCTGAGGTCGACCGGGCTGTCCGGCTGATGCTCGGCCTCCTGTAAGGCCACCTTCCCGCGAAGCCTCAACCAGGGGGGAGCTATCGCGCGGGCCGGAGCATGCCGGTGACCGGGGGGCAGGTTCCGGCTTGGGCCTGGGTGGTGACCTCGAAGCCCAGGCGCGTGTAGAAGGGGATCGTGCGTGGGTTCGGGGTTTTCAGGTAGGCGGGCAGGTGGCTCTGGTCCACCACCTCCAGGCCCGGCCGCATCAGCTGTGTGCCGAGGCCGCGTCCCTGCTCGGCCGGGTCGACGCCGAGCCACGGCAGGTACCAGTGCGGGAAGGTCGGGTGAGCCTCCTCCATCTGGCTCAGCACCGCGAACATGACGTCATGCTGGCCGACGGCCACGGTCTCGGTCAGGGTGCCGATGATGAGGTCGCCGTCAGGCTCGGTACCGGGTGGCAGCCAGAGGGCCACGGCCGACGATGATCCGATCTTCCAGGCCGTCTGCTGGTCAAAGGCCCGGCCGCCGAAGGCGGTCAGGAACCGCCGGAAGACCCTGAGGTACGTGTAGGCCTCCGGGTACAGCCAGCGTTCGACGGGATCGGCGGCGAAGGCCAGGACCAGCGTGTCCAGCGCCGCCGCCTGCTCGTTCGCCTCAACCGGGGAGACCGTCAGTTCGCTCACCTCACACTTCTACCAGGCCGGTCGCAGAGCGGCGGTCCACAATGGGCGGATGGCGCACAACGTTGCTCTCGTTCTCGGCGGGGGCGGGGCCGCCGGGAACGCCTGGCAGATCGGGGTCATCGCCGGTCTGGCCGAGGCTGGCCCCGATCTGACCGAGGCCGCCGATCTGGTCATCGGCACCTCAGCCGGGGCCACCGCAGCCGCCCAGGTGGGCAGCGGCCTGCCCCCGGCCGAGCTGCTGGCCTCGGTGCTGTCCGCGCCGACTCGACCGGCCGGGCCGAACCGGGAACGGCCGCCGTCCCGGCCGATGACCCCGTTGCACGAGCGCATGCGGGCCATCGGCGCTGCCGCCACCTCGGCCGCCGAGCTGCAACGGGCCATGGGCGCGTTCGGGCTGGAAAGCGACGCCGCCCTCGGACCGGCGGCGGGACCGCAGCGGCGCGCCCTGGTCGCGGCCCGGTTGCCCGGCCCGGACTGGCCGGACCGGCCGATGATCGTGGTCGCCGTCAACGCGCATACCGGGGAGCTGACTGCGTTCGACCGTGATTCCGGCGTCGACCTCGTCGACGCGGTCACCGCCAGCACCGCGCTGCCCGGCCTGGTCCCGACCCACCGCATCAACGGCACCCACTACATCAACGGCGGCGTGCGCTCCAACGAGAACGCCGACCTGGCCGCGGGCTACGCCAACGTCGTGGTGCTGGCGCCGTTCGGCGGCCGGAGCCAGACGGCACCGGAAGGCCAGTTCGAGGGGCTGCGGCGGCTACCGGGCGCGGACCTGGCCAGCCAGGTCGAGACCCTGCGCCAGCAGGGCAGCCGCGTCGAGGTGATCACCCCGGACGCCGAATCCCAGATCGCGATGGGCACCAACCAGATGGATCCAGCGACCCGCATCCCCGCGGCCCGGGCCGGTTTCGCCCAGGGCCAGCAGGAAGCGGCCCGCGTTCACCCGCTGGTGTCGGTCAGGCGTTGACCTGGTTGCTG
>DASXJM010000143.1:0-16051 GCA_036497405.1 Streptosporangiaceae bacterium
ACCCGCACCGACAAGGTCCCGAACACCTCGGCCACCGCGGCCAGTTCCGGGTCCGACATCAACGGGGGCGCGGTCAAGGACGCCTGCGACCAGATCCGCGAACGGCTGGCCGTGGTGGCCGCGGGCCAGCTCGGGGTGAACAGTGCCGACGTCCGCTTCGTCGAGGGCGTGGTCACCGGCCTCGGGTTCCACGATAAGCAGATCGCCTGGGCCAGCCTGGTCCACGACGCCTACTTCCAGCGCGTGCAGCTGTGGGCGGCCGGCTTCTACCGGACCGAGGGCCTGCACTGGGACTCCGAGCGGATGCAAGGGGAGCCGTTCAAGTACTTCTCCTACGGCGCGGCCGCGGCCGAGGTCGAAGTGGACGGGTTCACCGGCGCCTACCGGGTCCGGCGGGCCGACATCGTGCACGACGTGGGCGACAGCCTGTCCCCGCTGATCGACCTGGGCCAGATCGAGGGCGGCTTCGTCCAGGGCGTGGGCTGGCTGACCCTGGAGGACCTGCGCTGGGACGAGTCCGACGGCCCGCACCGGGGCCGGCTGGCCACCCAGGCCGCCAGCACCTACAAGATCCCGAGCTTCTCCGAGATGCCCGAGCAGTTCAACGTGCACCTGTTCGAGCGGGCCACCGAGTCCGGCGTGGTCTACGGGTCCAAGGCCGTCGGGGAGCCGCCGCTGATGGAGGCGTTCAGCGTGCGCGAAGCCCTGCGCCAGGCCGTCGGCGCGTTCGGGCCGCCCGGCCGCTCGGTCGAGCTGGCCTGCCCCGCCACCCCCGAAGCGGTCTACTGGGCCGTCGAGGCGGCCCGGTCGGCGGCCCAGGCCACCGGGACCGGCGGGGCCAGCCCGTTCACCCCGCCGACCGTCTACGCGGGGGTGTGACGTGGACTGGCTGGAAGCCGTGCAGCAACTCCGCCGTGACGGGCAGGCCGGCGTGCTGGTCACCGTGGCCGAAGTGCGGGGCCACGCGCCCCGGGAGGCCGGGGCCAAGATGGTGGTCGGCCGCGACCAGGTCTGGGGCAGCGTGGGCGGGGGCAACCTGGAGGCGTCGGCCATCGCCCGGTCCCGTGAGCTGATCGACGCCGGGGCCGGCCGCCCGGAGTTCAGCGAGACCCGGCTCAGCCCGCACAGCCGGAACGAGCACGGCCGCCAGTGCTGCGGCGGAGTGGTCCGGCTGCTGCTGGAGCCGCTCCCGGCCCGGCCGGTGGTCGCCCTGTTCGGCGCCGGGCACGTCGGCTTCGAACTGGCCCGCATCCTGTCTCGGCTGCCGATCCAGCTCCGGCTGGCCGATTCCCGGGCCGAGCAGCTGGACCGGGTGCGGCTGGCCGACATCATCGACGGCCGCGCCGACACCCGCATCCACCACACGCTGCTCGGCGAGCAGGTGCTGGAGCAGCTGCCCCCCGGCGCGCACGTGCTGATCGTGACCCACGACCACGCCGAGGACTTCGCCCTGTGCGACGCGGCCCTGCGGCTGCCCCAGCCGCTGGGCAGCATCGGGCTGATCGGTTCCAGCGCCAAGTGGGTCCGGTTCCGGGCCCAGCTGGCCGACCAGGGGCACCGGCCGGGCACGATCGACCGCATCACCTGCCCCATCGGCCTGCCCGGCATCACCGGCAAGGAGCCGGCCGTGATCGCGGTCGCGGTGGCGGCGGCGCTCCTGCCCAGTCTGATTCGGGCTGAACTGTCCGCGGTCTCGTCATGACCATCTACGCGGGCACGATCATCGACGTCCCCGGGGACCCGTTCGCGGGTGACCCCGAGCAGGCCCTGGCCGCCGACGACGAGGGCGCCCTGCTGGTCCAGGACGGGATCATCCGGGCCCGCGGCTCGCTGACCTCGGTGCGTGCGGCCTATCCGGCCGAGCCGGTGACCCGGCTGGACGGCGGCCTGCTGCTGCCCGGGTTCGTCGACACCCACGTGCACTACCCGCAGATGCGGGCCATCGGCGGGCTGGGCATGCCGCTGCTGGACTGGCTGGAGCGGTGCGCCCTCCCGGAAGAGGCCCGGCTGGCCGACCGCGCCTACGCCCGCGCCGTGGCCCGGGAATTCCTGGACGGCCTGACCGGGTCGGGCACCACCAGCGCGCTGGTGTTCGGGTCGCACTTCCCGGGGGCCATGGAGGAGCTGTTCACCGCGGCTGACCGACGCGGCCTGAACCTGACCTCGGGCCTGGTCCTGAGCGACCGGATCCTGCGCCCGGACCTGCTCGACACCCCCGAGGAGGCGCTGACCGGCAGCGCCGAGCTGATCAGCCGCTGGCACGAGCACGGCCGGCTGCGTTACGCGGTCACCCCCCGGTTCTCGCTGTCCGCGTCGGACGAGATGCTGGACGTCTGCGCCGAACTGCTGGGCAAGGGCGTCTGGTTCACCTCGCACATCAACGAGAACCTGGCCGAGATCGCCCAGGTGGCGGGCTTGTTCCCGGCCGCTCAGCACTACCTGGACACCTACCGCCGCCACGGCCTGGTCACCGAGCGGAGCGTGTTCGCGCACAACGTGCACCCCGACGACGCTGAGCTGGCCACCCTGGCCGAGCACGGCGCCTCGGTCTCCCACTGCGCGACCAGCAACTGCGCGCTGGGCAGCGGACTGTTCCCGCTCCGCCGCCACCTCGACCACGGCGTGCACGTGGCCCTCGGCTCCGACGTGGGCGCGGGCGTCGGCCTGTTCCTGCCCAAGGAGGCCCTCCAGGCCTACTTCGTGCAGCAGCTACTGGGTCCGGAGGGTATGAGCCTGACCCCGGTGCACCTGCTCTACCTGGCCACCCGGGCCGGCGCCCTGGCTCTCGGCCTGGACGGCCAGGTCGGCGACTTCAGCCTGGGCAAGGACTTCGACGCGGTCTGGCTGCGCCCCGAACCGGGCACCCCGCTGGCGGTCAACCTGGCCCACAGTTCCGGCCCGTCCGACGCCCTGGCCCGGGTGTTCGCCCTGGCCACCCCGGCCGACGTGGCCGGAGTCTGGATCCGGGGCGATCAGGCCCGGTCGGCTGGTGCGTCATCGTCGGCGGGGGCGGAGCTGGCCCGGTAGGCCCGCCACCCGCCGTAGGCCGAGATGTCCCGGTGGCCCCCGGTTTCGTGTTCGGTGTCGCGCAGGATCATGGCGAACGAGAAGTCCCCGTCGTCCAGCTCGATCAGGCCCAGCTCCAGTTCGGGCGGCTCAGTATCGAGCAGGTCTCTCAGCTGCTTCATCGGCACGTCGTACAGCTCCCCGAGAATCGCCTCCCCGGGCCCGCCCCCGGCCGGGAACAACGCCGGGAACTCATCCCGCACCGAGTAGAACCGGTACGTGGCCGCCGTCCGTCGTTCTCCCACCAGCGGCGCCCCCTCAATCGTGTAATGCGCCCTTCCCCCGCGCATCCCATCCCCATTGAGAAACATCCAAGCCATCCGCGCCTCCCCCACTAGGGCCCGAACCTAGACATTCCCGCCACCCCTCCCCGCCAACCCCGCCGACCATCTGTGGCAGTTCCTGGTCGCGGGCGCCTTCGACTCTTGATTCGGGACCGGGCTGGCCGACGGGGCTGCCACCCTGGCTGGCCCGGCCGAGCCGCCCCCCGCCGGACGGCCCGACAACGGGTCAGCGGACCAGAGCCTGCAGGTGGGGCAGCTTCGCCGCGGTGGCCCCGTCGGCCGGGCTGTACCCGGTCACGACCAGACCGTCCGGGCGAGGCTCGGACCACAGCTGGTAGGGAGCCAGCCGCAGGACCCCGACCACCGGGTGCAGGAAACGCTGCGGAGCACTGCCCGGGTAGAACACATCGGGCTGGCACCACAGCCGGTCGAACTCCACCGACCCCTGGCGCAGCCGCGTCAGCAGGGCCACCCAGGCCGGGTCGTTGGTGTGCCGGGCCATGGCCGTCCGGAACTGGCTGACCACCCGGGGCGCGTCAACGTGCCACTCGGGCAGCTGCCGCCGCAGTCGCGGATCGGTGAAGTAGAGCAGGATCGCGTTCCGTTCCGGTTCCGGCACCGAGCCCAGGCCGAACAGCGCGTCGTAGCCCCGGTTGCAGGCCAGGATCTGCCCGCGCCCGTCCAGGACCGCGGCCGGGAACGGCTCCACCTGCCGCGCCAGCGACCGCAGATACGGCGGCACGCCGTCGTGCAGGCGCACCGTCAGCCACGGCCCGCGCGGGCTGGCGGTCCTGATCGTCGGCGGCGCTGAGATCATCATTCCCCTGGGTGCCGAGCCTCTGCCTACCCCCTACTACGTAGGAGACCCCGGTTCGGATTGATGATCACAGAAAAAAACCAGAAATTTGTTGAGGCCTGGGGGGAGACCGTCCGGTGCTCCGGGTTCGGGAACACTTTTGGGCAGCATCGGCACAGAAGTGTTCCCGAACCCCGCCAGCCGGGACCCGTCAGCCCAGGAGGAGGGGCCTGAGTAGCCTTACGGGTGGGGAGCCGTGGGCGAGGATGGCGTCGTGGGTATTGCGGGGTGGGCGGGTCGGGTCGGCGGTGCGGAGGTCGGCGGCGAGGTCGGAGACCTCGGTGTAGCCGACGTAGTAGGTGGACAGCTGGGCTGAGGTCAGCAGGGCCCGGCGCCACTTGCCGGCCGCTTCGCCTTCCTCCTGGTAGCCGCGGCCGGTCATCAGGGTCATGGCCTCGGCCTCGGTCATGCCGTGGCCGTGCACCCGGGCGTCCAGGATCGCGTTGATGATCATGCGGAGCTGCATCTTGAGCTGCTGCATGCGCACCGCCCGCGGGTCGCCTTCGCCGGGGTAGCCGGCCTCGGCCATCAGCTGCTCGGCGTACACCGCCCAGCCTTCCACGAACGATCCGGACCGCAGCGCGGCCCGGATGTCGGTGCCGGACCCGGTAAACCGGCGCGCGTGCTGGAGCTGCAGGTAGTGGCCGGGCATGGCCTCGTGCACCATCAGGTTGTGCACCATGTGCCGGTTGTACTCGCGGTAGAACGAGGCGACCCGGGCTGGGGTCCAGTCGGCCGGGGTGGGGGAGACGGCCACGAACGTCGGCATCGGCGCGGGCTCCAGCGGCCCGGGCGGGTCGCAGTAGGCCACGGCCACGCCGCGGTCGATCTCCGGCATCTCGATGACCTCGACCGGGTCGTCGAACAGCGTGACCAGCTGGTGCTCGGCCACGAACTCGGTCTGCTGCGTCAGGGCCTGCCGTCCCAGGGCCAGGATGGTCCGGTTGTCGGGCCCGTCGGCGGCCAGCCGGTCGAGGACCTGCCGGACCACCGGGTCGCCCTCGGCCGCGGTGGCCGCGGGCCGTCCCGGGGCGGAGGTCCCGGCGATGTCCGCGGCCACGGCCGCGATCTCCTCGCTGACCCGGTCCAGGTCGGCGTGGGCCCGAGCCAGGATGGCGTCCGCGTCGGCCTGCGCGTTCAGGGTCAGCGACAGCTTGCGGGCGAACCGCTCGGCCCCCAGCCGCGGGTCGGCGAAGGACTCGGCCGGGGTCGCCGCCAGCTGGGCTGACAGCCAGGCCCGGTGCTCGTCCAGCGCGGTCAGGGCCGCGGGCCGCACCCGGTCCAGCTCGCGGCGGACCGCGGCTCCGTCCGGTGAGTCCGCCGGCGCGTCGGCCAGGACCCGGTCGAGCACCGTTGTGACCAGCGAGATCGTCCCCGCGAACTGCCCGACCGCGGTCTCCAGGTGGACCTGGGGCATGGCGCCGAGCAGGTCGCGGGCGGCGGCCAGCGTGCCGGGCACCTCGGCCAGCCGGCCCGCGACCGAGATCAGCCGTTCGTGCAGCGGCGCGAAGTCCCGGGCCAGCAGCTGGTACACGGCCCGGCCGGGGTTGGCCAGCAGGGGGTTCCAGGCCGGCTCGTGCAGCTCGTCCAGCTCGAAGATCTGCCGGTCGATGTGGCCGGACATCATGGCCGCGTCCACCTGGTGCTCGGCGGTCAGCTGGCTCGGGTCCAGCCCGGCCATGGCCTCGGCCCAGCGGCCCAGGACCTGCCGTTCGCGGGCCAGCGCGTCGGCCGAGAGCACGGGCAGGTGGCTGTCGAACCGGTGGTCGCCCAGCTCGGTGGCGGAGTCCGGGTGCCGCCGTCCCTGGTCGTCCAGGTACTGCCGGGCCAGCGCGCCGAATTGGCGGTCGCGGTCGTCGCTCACCGGTCGAACCTACTCCTCCTTAGTCATCAAACTCGCACAGGGCGTCGAAGCCGGTGAGGGCGAGGATGCGGCGGGCCTCCGGGCCGGGCCGCCGGAGCACCGGGGGGCCGGCCGCGGGCTGGAGCCGGGTCGCCTCGGCCAGCAGCCGGGCCGCGGCCACGTCGACGAACGTGACCTCGGTCAGGTCGAGGACCAGCCGCCTGGGCTGCTGGGCCAGGGCCTGCTCCAGCTGTTGCGCCAGCGCCGGGACGACGGTCAGGTCGAGTTCGCCCGCGAACGCCAGGGTGGCGGTCCCGTCCCTCAGATCCTGATGGACGAGCCGGTAGGCGGTGCGACTCCAGGCCATAAGGGACTCCCGGCCAGCGAGGCGGTGACGGGTGGGGCGGCGGCTGCTGTCAGAGGGCGGCTTCAGCGCGGGGCCAGCAGGCGAGGAGATGGGCCGCGGAGTCTGGGCGGCTGATCGTCTACCAGTATGCCCCACCCGGCCGACATTGACGGTGTTCCCGGCGGCCGGTCCGCGCCCCGGTCGTCACGGGTAGGTGAGCAGACCGCTCCGTTTCACCGTCCGCATGACCAGGATCGTCTCCACCTCGGACAGGCCCGGCAGCTGGGCGATGCTCGTGGTCAGGTAGGTGTACAGCGCCTCGGTGCTGGGCGACAGCACCGACGCGTAGAGGTTGGCCGTCCCGGTCATGGCGGCGACGTAGGCGGTTTCCGGGTGCGCGGCCATGGCCTCCCCGGCCGCGCCGAGCTGGGCCGGGTTCACTGTCAGCCAGACCATGCCCCGCGCGGTCAGGTCCAGCAGCGAATGGTGGAAATCGACGTCGAAGTACAGCAGCCCGCTGGCCCGCAGGTCGGCGAGGCGCCGCCGCACGGTGGACTGTGACCAGCCGGTCTCGGTGGCCAGGTCGCTGAACGTGGTCCGCCCGTCCAGTTCCAGCGCGTTCAGCAGGGGCTCGTCGGCGTCGGTGACCCGGGCCGGGGCGGCGGGCCGGGGGCCGGCCTGCGGCTGCAGCACCGCCACCTGCTCCGGGGTCAGCGTGCCCGACTTGTTGACCAGGCTCAGTACCCCGCCGAAGTAGGTGTGCAGGACGCACTGGGCGGTGATCCCGGTGACCCCGCGGCTGCGCGGCAGGGTGTCCAGCAGCAGGTGGCTGTCTTCGTCGCCGGACCGGGTCCGGACCACGCAGGCGACCTCGGTGCCGCCCGAGGTCAGGCTGATCCAGGCCGTGTCCGGGCGCCGGGCCAGGGCCTCGGCCACCGCCGCCGCCGCGCTCGGGGTGCACTGAACCCGGACCAGCCAGGACCGCAGGCCGAGCAGATCCGGCTCCACCAGCCCGCGTACCCGCAGCAGCCCCGACGACCGCAGCCGGTTGTAGCGCCGGGCGATGGTCTGGTCGGAGACCCCGAGCACCTCGCCGATCACACTGAACGGCGCTCGGCCGTCGAGTTGGAGAGCGTAAACGAGCTTTATATCCAGGAGATCAGTCATCGGATTTAGCCATCAGCGTGGCCTTCCATGTCGAATTTAATCGAATGTCGTCGCCAACGAGCCCCAGAAAAGCGGAGGAGCTCATGATAGTAACGAATTTAACTCACACGGGGAGACGCCATGAATCCTTCAACTTCACCAGCCCGGAGCCGGTGGTGGCCGCTGGTCGCCATCTGCCTGGGCACCTTCATCCTGCTGGTCGACGTGACCATCGTCAGCGTCGCGCTGCCGCCGATGGCCCGCGACCTGCACAGCCAGCTCGACTCGCTGCAGTGGGTGGTGGACGCCTACGCGCTCTCGCTGGCCGCGCTGCTGCTGGTGTGCGGCTCGCTGGCCGACCGGTTCGGCCGACGGCGGCTGTTCCAGCTGGGCCTGGCCCTGTTCGCGGTGTCCTCGCTGGCCTGCGCGCTGGCCCCGAACGCCGGCTTCCTGATCGCGGCCCGCACCGTGCAGGGCGTCGGGGCCGCGGCCATGTTCGCCACCAACACCGCCCTGCTCAATCACAGCTACGAAGGCCGCGACCGCTCGGTGGCGTTCGGCATCTGGGGCGCCATCAACGGCGCCGCCGCCGCGGTGGCCCCGGTGCTGGGCGGCCTGCTCATCGCGGCCGCGGGCTGGCGCGCGATCTTCCTGGTCAACCTGCCCATCGCGGTGGTCGCCGGGATCATGACCCAGCGCACGCTGGCCGAGTCGCGGGGCCACGCCAGCCCCATCGACTGGGCCGGGGCCACTTTGTTCACCGTGTCGGCCGCCACCCTGACCTACGCCCTGATCCACGGCGGGGACAGCGGCTGGGCCACCCCCCTCACCCTGGCCTCGTTCGCGGTGTCGGCGGCCGCGCTGCTGGTGTTCGTGGCCACCGAGTTGCGGGTCGCGCACCCGCTGCTGGACCTGTCCCTGTTCCGCCGGGCCTCGTTCAGCACGCTGATGGCCGTGGGCGTGGTCATGACCGGGTGCGCGTTCGCGCCGTTCGTCTACACCCAGCTCTGGCTGCAGTCCGTGCTGGGGTTGCCCGCCATCGGGGCCGGCCTGGTCCTGCTCCCCTCGGCCGGTACCGCGTTCGTGGTGTCGGCCGTGGCCGGGCGATTCCTGCACCGGATGGCCGCCCGCTGGCCGCTCGGCGCGGGTCTGGTCCTGATCGGGGCCGGCTCCCTGCTCCGCATGTTCCTGACCGCGTCGTCCGGGTGGGCTTCACTCATCGCCGGGCTGGTGGTCAGCGGCGTCGGGGTCGGCCTGGCCGCCCCGGTGCTGATCTCGGCCGCTCTGACCGCGGTCCCGCGCCCGCGCTCGGGCATGGCCAGCGGGGCGGTCAACACCTTCCGGCAGATCGGCTTCGCCCTGGGTATCGCCGCCTTCGGCTCGGTGTTCGCCGGCCACATCACCCGGACCGTGCTGGCCAGCCCGGACCGGCACCTGGTGCGGGCGGCCTACGCCACCGCCCAGAACGACATCTACCTGGTGGCTGGCCTGGCCGCGGTGGCCTGCGGGCTGCTGGCCATGGTCCTGATCCGGCCCGAGCGGGCTCCGGCCCCGGCCTCGGCGTCGGCGTCGGCCCCGGCGTCGGCCGAGGCTGGGCCCGGGCTGGCCGGAATGTCGGAGGCTGCTCCTACCGTGAGGTCATGACGGCTAACATCCCACCGGGCACGACCGAGGGGACCGGCCTGGGGACGCGCGCGGACGGCGTCGGCCAGGCCGCGCCCGGCGGCTACAGCACCGTGACCCCGTGGGTCATCTCCAGCGACACCGCCCGGCTCATCGATTTCGTGCAGGCGGCGTTCGGGGCGCACGAACTGGCCCGGGTGCCCGGTCCGGATGGGCGGATCGGGCACGCCGAGGTCCGGATCGGCGACGCGGTGGTGATGATGTTCGACCGCGCCGACGGGTGGCCTGACACCCCCGGGTTCCTGCGCCTGTACGTCGAGGACGCGGATCTGGTCTACGAGCGGGCGCTGGCGGCGGGAGCCACCGCGGTCACCCCGGTCACCAGCCTGTTCTTCGGCGACCGGGTGGGCCGGGTGCGGGATCCGCTCGGCAACATCTGGTGGATCCAGGCCCACGAGACCGACGTCGACCCGGCTGAGCTGGCCGGTCGCCCGCAGGATCCGGCGGCCATGGCCGCCCTGCGCATGGTGGAGGCGTCCCTGGACACGGCCATGCGCCAGCGGGACTGAGCCGGCCCGGGTCTCAGAATTCGGCCTTCAGCGCCTCGATCTCGCGGGCGTGCTCGCGCAGCCGGGCGTAGGCGGGCCGGTCCCGGATGCGGGCCAGGGCCCAGCGCACGGCTTCGGCCCGGCTGCTGGCGATCCCGGCCGTGATCAGCGTGTCCACCGTCTCCAGGTCGGCGGGCCCGAGCCTGGCCATGATCGGCACCAGCGGGGCCTCGGCCCGGTCCAGGACCACGTCCGGCTCGGCCTGGCTGATCCGCGACGACGGTCCCGGGCGCTCGTCAGAGTAGCCGTCCCCGGCCAGCACGAACTCGACCATCGCCACCTGGGGCACGGTCTGCAGGTCGTGGCGGAAGCCCTGGATGGCGGGGCCCTGGTCGCGGTGGAACCCCTCGATGACCAGCGCGTCGCCGTCGGTACCGTCCGGCCGCGGGCCGTCCCCGGGCTCGAGGACCAGGCGGACCAGTAGTTCGCCGGGCTCGATGGTGGGCTCGTCGCCGTACTGGCGCAGCACCACCTGTTGCACGGCCGGGTCGGGGAAGCGGCTCCGGGCCAGGTGCTCGATCTGCTCCCGCAGGTGGTTCAGCTCGGCCTGATCCATCGTTGCCTCCGCGCGTGCGTTTCGCTTGTAATCAGCGTAACTCGCGTATTACGCGGTACGCCATCGTAAATATCCGGGGGTTCGCCGTGGATCGGCCCCGGGCAGGCGGCCTAGGCTGAGCGGGTGCGTCCGACACGGGTCGCTCGGGTCGCCGCGGTGCTGGTCGCAGGCCTGCTGTGGAGCGAGTTCGAGCACTGGCGGTCGTCGCGGCGCGGGCTGGGGAGCCAGCCCGGGCAGCGGGGAACCGGCGAAGCCGTCGTCGCGCTCGGACTCCGGAACCGTGGTTCCCGGGCCAACGCCATCAACCGCTGGCGGGTGCGGGCCGCCCTGCGCTCCCGTCAGCCCGAGCGGGGGCCGTCCCGGCTGGTGCTGTGCGGTGGCCCGGTCGGGGGCACGGTCCCCGAGGCCGAGCTCATGGCCTGCTACGCCCGCGAGGAGCGCGGCTACTCCGGTGTGCTCATCACCGAGCTCACCAGCCGTTCGACGTTGGAAAACGTGCAGCGCGTGATCTCGTTCATCGAAGACGCCGACCGGATCAAGTTCGTGTCCAACTCACTGCACGCCGAGCAGGCCCGGGTGTACCTCCGGCAGCTCCGGCCCGACCTGGCCGACCGGCTGGTGCCCGCGGCCGACTACCGGTTCGGGGAGCTGCTGCTGGTCAAGCCGGCCCTGACCGCGATCGGCCGCTGGCGCCTCCGGCAGGCCGCGGCTCAGCACCCGGACCAGATGGGGCCAGATCAGGCGGCCTTGGGCTAGGCGGTGGTGGCGCGGCGGCCGGTGGCCCGGACCGCGGCCGCGATGTCGTCGGCGGTGGCCAGTTTCTCCATGGCCTCGTGAGCATCGAAGGCCCGCGCGGACCCGGTCGGCAGCGTGCACTGGCTCCGGCCACGGGCCGGCCAGGGCCACGCGCCCGCCCGGGCGGACGGTCGAACCGGGGGGAAGGAGAGCGGCATGGCGATATCACCTCGAAGGGCCGGTATTAATGGAATGACGTGACTAAGTATGAGTCGCGCGAGCAGCGGTTTTGGTTCACACGGTTACCGACTCGTTACTCTAAGTTCCGAAATGCCCCCTCGGAGCCTTGGTTCCGGGCTCAGAGCGCTCAGCGATAGCCCGATATCGTAATATTCGATATCGTGGTTCTTGTGAGCCCTGACCAATCCGCCCTGCTGGCCCTGCAACGCGCCACCCACGTGACCCTGCACGCGCTCGGTCGTGAACTGGCCAGCCTGGGGCTGACCGCCGCCGAGATCAACGCCCTGGCCAACCTGGCCGACGGCCGGGCCCGGACCGTGTCCGAGCTGGGCGTGGCCACCGGCAGCCGGCCCACCACCGTGACCAGCGTGCTCGACCGGCTCGAACGCCATGGGCACATCACCCGCGGTCCCCGCCCGGGCGACCGCCGGGCCGTGCTCATCGAGCTGACCGGCACCGGGCGCCGGGCCGCGGCCACGATCCAGCAGACCCTGGCCGGACTGGAGCGACGCGCCCTGGCTGACCTGGATCCCGGGGCGCTGGCCGGGTTCCACGCGGTGCTGCAGGCCCTGATGGAGGTGCCCTCATGACCGGTACACCCTTCGACGAGCTCATGCGGGAAGCGACGGCCGGGTCCGCGCACTTCGGCCACCGCCAGCACGTCCACCTGACCTGGCTGGCCGTGCGTTGCTACGGCCCCGCCACGGCGATCACCCTGGTCAGCGAGGGCATCCAGCAGACCGCCCGCTACGCCGGGGCGCCGCAGAAGTACCACTCCACCGTCAGCCGGGCCTGGGTCGAGCTGGTCGGGCACCACCTCACCGCCGACGGCCCGGGCGAGGACTTCGACCGCTTCGTGGCCCGGCACCCGGCCCTGCTCGACAAGCGGCTGCTGGCCCGGCACTACCGATCATCGACCCTGGCCAGCCCGGAGGCGAAGGCCGGCTGGGTCGAGCCCGACCTGGCTCCGTTCCCCTGGCTGGCGGCCGGATAGCAAACGGCCCGGCCCCCTGGAGGGAGGGCCGGGCCGTAGCGTCAGAAGGTCAGGTCAGCCGGTGATGTTGCCGTCCGACGGGTCATTGCCGTCGTTGTTGCCGGACGAGTCCACCCACCGCTGCGTGTGGTTCAGGTTGGTGGTGGTGTACGTCCACTTGTAGGTGGGCAGGCCCACCGAGCCGAACTGGGTGCCGGCCGGGAAGAACTGCTCGACCCAGGCGCTGGTCGTTTCGTCACCGGTGGCCGCGACGCCGTGGTTGTTCAGGGTGTGGTCCACCAGCGCGGCGTTCGGGTGGTTGGAGCTGGCGTAGAAGTCCTCCGGCGCGTTACCGACCATCGTGCCCCGAGCCTGGGGGTTCACTTCCTTCGAGCTCAGGTAGCCGCCGGACTGGTTCGGTGCGTCGTTACCGACGTTGGCGGCGAACGTGCCGTTGTCGCTGAGCGTGCCGGTGTAGCGGTAGCAGTGCGTGGCCCCTGCGGCGCAGGCACTCAGCGGCGCCGACCCGACCAGCTTGATCGTCACCGTCCGGTTGTAGTTGTCCTCGGCCCAGATCGGGTTCGTGGCTCCGTGCCCACCGTCCGGGTGGTTGGTGATGCGCGTGGTCGCGGTGGCCGTGACCGACCGGCCACCGTTGCCGCCGCCACCGTTGCCGCCCCCGCCATTGCCGCCACCGATGTTGAACGTGGTCCACTTCCATTCCTGGGAGCGGCTGAAGTTCAGGTGGCCACGCCGGTCGCGGCGGACGTTCTCCGTGGTCACCGGGCGGTTGTTGCCGTGTTCGGTGACGTACTGGTGGGAACCCTCGTTCCACAGGGCCACGTACTGGCCGTTACCCACCTCGTCGAACTTCTGCGACCGGTCGTTGTTGTTGCAGTGCTGCAGGCTCAGGCCGCCGCGGCCGTCCGTGATGCACCGGTTGTTGCCGGTGCTGAACGTGACCGTGCCGCGGTGCTCCGAGTGGGAGAACTCGGTGTTCTGGCCGGGGTGACCCGCCCCGACGAGGGCCGCATTGTTGCCCACGGCGAACACAACGCCGTTCAAGGACTGCTCCGTGCCGTAGGTGGCCGCTCCGGCCGGAATGGCCCCCGCCAGAGTGGCGAAGGCGCCCGCGGTCAGCGCACCAGACACGGCCACCGCGGCCTTGCTCTTGAATCCCATCAGGCCTGATCTCCTTTGACGTTTCGCCGCCCCGCTCGGGCGAGGCGGCCGGGGAAGACGAGCCCCCCGGCTTGCCGCAGCTGCGCAACTGCGGGAAGCCCGACGGCTGTCATCAGGAGTGCTGAAGCAATTGCCCAGCGTCACCACATGAAGAGTCGCCCGGCTCCAAGCCATGGTTCGCCGAGTTATTAGTTCGTTACTTAAAGTGACCTATTAACCGCTTAAGAAGACCTGATCGGGTGAAAAGTGCGGACTGACCAGCCGGTACCCGGCTGCGCCGGGCGGGCGATTTACGTCCCGGAATTCACGGTGGCCGACAGGTCGAGCGACCCGGCCAGCGTCTGGTAAACCACGCAGTAGCGCAGGGTGAGCTTGAGGAGGGTGTCGATCTCCTCGGCGGTCGCGTCGGTGTCCAGGGCGAAGCTCAGCCGGATGGCGGTGAAGCCGACCGGGGCGTCCTTGGCCACGGCCAGCGTGCCGCGGAAGTCCAGGTCGCCGTCGGCGGTGACGGTGCCGCGGCGGATGTCGAGCTTGAGCGAGGTGGCGACCGCCCGCAGCGTGACCCCGGCGCAGGCCACCATCGCCTGCAGCAGCATGTCGCCGGAGCAGGCCAGCGTCCCGTCCCCGCCGGTGGCGGGGTGCAGCCCGGCCTTGGCCAGGGCCTGGCCGGTGGCCACCGAGCAGCTCAGTTCCTCCTCGCCCAGCTGTCCGTGCGCCTGCAGAGTGATCATCGCCTGTTCGGGATGCTCGCGGTAGGCGTCCTTCAGCGGCTGCTGCACGGATCGGAGCTCGGTCGCGTCCACGTGGTCCTTTCTGCCGGTGCCCGGTGACGCCGGATCTGTCCACCGTCGCACCGTACGACCGCCCACGTCCAGCCCGGCCCGGTCTTGTCCGCCCCGGGCCGCCCGGCTAACGTAGGGATATTCGTCACTCAGTGACGAATTTGCTTTCAGTCCCGTCTGTTCTGGTCCCGTCCGAGCTGGGAGAGTGCCGGATGAACGAGTGGTTCGAGTCGGTCGCCGAGGCGCGGCGCCGGGCTCGCAAGCGGCTGCCCGCCTCGGTGTACGGGGCGCTGATCGCCGGCTCCGAACGGGGCTGGACCGTGGACGACAACATCCGCGCCTTCGCCGAGCTGGGCTTCGCCCCGCACGTGGCCGGGCACCAGTCCCAGCGCGATCTGGCCACCACCGTGCTGGGCCAGCCGATCTCGCTGCCGGTGATCATCTCGCCGACCGGCGTGCAGGCCGTGCACCCGGACGGCGAGGTCGCGGTGGCCCGGGCCGCCGCGGCCCGGGGCACGGCCATGGGCCTGAGCTCGTTCGCCAGCAAGCCGGTGGAGGAGGTGGCGGCGGCCAACCCGCAGACGTTCTTTCAGCTGTACTGGTCGGGTAGCAAGGACCAGCTGATCCAGCGCATGGACCGGGCCCGGGCCGCCGGTGCGGTCGGGCTGATCGCCACCCTGGACTGGTCGTTCTCGATGGGCCGGGACTGGGGGAGCCCGGTCATCCCGGAGAAGATCGACCTCAAGGCGGCGCTGCGGTTCGCGCCCGAGGTGCTGACCCGGCCGAAGTGGCTGGCCGGGTTCGCGCGCACCGGCCAGATCCCCGACCTGACCGTGCCCAACATGGCCAATCCGGGCGAGCCCGCGCCCACCTTCTTTGGCGCCTACGGCGAGTGGATGCAGACCCCGCCCCCGAGCTGGGAAGACGTGGCCTGGCTGCGCGAGCGGTGGGGCGGCCCGTTCCTGCTCAAGGGGGTCACCCGGGTCGACGACGCCCGCCGGGCCGTGGACGCCGGCGTCACCGCCATCTCCGTCTCCAACCACGGTGGCAACAACCTGGACGGCACCCCGGCCACCATCCGCTGCCTGCCCGCCGTCGCCGAAGCCGTGGGGGATCAGATCGAGATCCTCCTCGACGGGGGTGTCCGGCGGGGGAGTGACGTCATCAAGGCCGTGGCTCTGGGAGCGCGTGCGGTCATGATCGGGCGGGCGTACCTGTGGGGGCTGGCGGCTAATGGGCAGGCCGGGGTGGAGAACGTGCTGGACATCATGCGGAGCGGGATCGACTCCGCTCTGCTCGGCCTGGGGAAGTCGTCGATCCATGAGCTGACGCCCGATGATGTGCTGGTGCCGCAGGGGTTCGTGCGGCGGCTGGGGGACCCGTCGGGGGCCCTCACGGTGGGGGGGCAAAGGTAACTTCGGGGCCCTAAGAGGGGGGTCAAAGTTACCTTTGACCCCCAATCAGCTTGCCCCTGGCCCCCGCCGGCCTCAGGTCCCCGAGGTCGGCTTCCGCCAGTTGACCGTGGGGAGCAGGGCCTCGGGGCGGACCCGGTGGGCGTACCGCTTGGTGATCTCGAACAGCGACTCGATGAGGGTGTCGGACAGCAGGTGGGGCTCCAGTCCCAGGTCGATGAGCTTGGTGTGGCTCACGTTGTAGTAGTGCCCTGACAGCTCCACCCGCGGGTTGTCCAGGTGCTCGATCCGGACCTCTTCCGGGGAGGCGGCCGCCACCGCTTCCGCCATACCCAGCACCGTCATGGACTCGGTGATCTGGTTGAACACCCGGTACTCGCCGCGGTCGGCCGGGTTCTC